>DATMEZ010000040.1:0-15965 GCA_035556415.1 Povalibacter sp. | reverse complement strand
CGAGCTCGACGGGTTGCAGGCCAACGGCATGGGAGCACTGACGCTGGCGATCGTGTTCGGCATGGTCGTCGGCAACACGCTGTATCCCCGGATCGCAGCGATCGCCACTGACGGCGTGCTGCTCTCGAAACAGCGCCTGCTGCGCCTGGGGATCGTGCTGTACGGGCTGCGGTTGAGCTTTCAGGACATCGGCCAGGTTGGACCTGCAGCGCTGGCGATCGACGCGATCATGCTGTGCAGCACCTTTGCGCTGGCCTGCTTCATCGGCATCCGGCTGTTACGGCTGGCGCCCAGGACGGCAATACTGATCGGCGCGGGCAGCTCGATCTGCGGCGCAGCTGCGGTGATGGCGACGGAACCAGTCGTGCGAGGTCGCAGCGAGCAGGTTGCGGTGGCCATCTCCACCGTGGTGGCGTTCGGCACGCTCGCGATCTTTGTGTATCCCGCTCTCTATCAACTGAATGCGCGCCACGCCTTGCTGCCGATGTCGCCGGCTGCCTTCGGCATCTTCGCCGGCTCGACCATTCACGAAGTAGCGCAGGTGGTGGCTGCCGGGCGCTCGATTGCCGAGGATGCGGCCAACACCGCCGTCATCGTGAAGATGGTGCGCGTGATGATGCTCGCTCCGTTTCTGCTTGCGCTGTCGTTCTATTTCTCGCGGCGCAAGCAATCCGAGCAGCCGAAAAGCGGCGACACGGTACGCCGCAAGCAAGGACGCATTGTCATTCCCTGGTTCGCGCTCGGATTCCTGGCGAGCGTTGCCCTGAGCTCGCTGGGCGTATTGCCGGCACGCGCAGTGCAGGTTGCCGCCAACATCGACACCTTCATACTGGCCATGGCAATGGTGGCGCTCGGACTGACCACGCAGATCTCAGCCGTCCGTAATGCAGGCACCAAGCCACTGTTGCTGGCCGGACTGCTGTTTGCTTGGCTGGTCGCCGGTGGCGCGGCCGTCAACGTGGCCGTGACCGCGTGGCTCGGCTGACGCGTGATTCTGAACGCTTGTCGCACCAGGATCCTGGCCGCCGCCGACTAATCGGGATCCATGAACTCCAGCGGCACCTCGATCCTGTCCAACTCCACCAAGGTCGGTTGCCGTGCTCCGAACCGATCACGGACCTCGGGTCGGTCCATCGCCGCAGCCAGCGCTGCGTTCATTTCGAAAGCCGCGCAATCGTATCCCTCATCGCTCATCGCCTTGGAGAAGGCATCGACGTGCGCACCGCCCGCCTGGTACACCTGTGGCGCGAATTCAGGGTCGATGTCCAGGTTGCCCGGCTCTTCGAACGACTGGCGGCAGCCGGCCGAATCGGTGGCGTGGTAGTTCCGGCACGTTTGCGGCCGCGCCGGGTAGATGCCGCAGCGGCCGTCGCTCAGGAAAGGACACTTGACGTTGCGCTGCATGCGCTCCATCTCATCGAGTTGCCGCAGGATTGCGCTGTTCGTCCGGATCTCGGCATGCAGGCGGTCACGCTCTTGCGCGGTCCAGTGCCTTTCGATGAAATCGAGAATGTGAAAGACTTCGACCGGCCGCACGTCCACCGAGAAGTGACAGCACCAGGAGCAGCCCGCCGCGCACGCCAGGCTCGATGAGTCCGGCGCCGCCGCGAGCCGTTCGTCATGACGCTGCTGCGAGCGCCGGTAGGCCGCGAGCGGCCCCAAAGCTGCGATTTCGGCGCGTGCCTGGCGGTACTCCTGCGAAGTGATGCGGCGTACCGCAACGAAGTCGATCGTAATTTCCATGTTGGAAGCGTCTCACGGGGAAAGCGCGAATGAAAATCTATTCCTGGAACGTCAACGGCATTCGCGCCGTGCTCAAGAAGGGCACGTTCCAGTCGTTTCTGCAGGCGCATCAGCCCGACATCCTGTGCCTGCAGGAGACCAAGGCCGAGCGCGGCCAGATCGAGATCGACCTGCCCGGCTACCACGAGTACTGGAATTCGGCGATCAAGAAAGGGTATTCCGGCACCGCCATCTTCTCCAAGCGCGAACCCCTGAATGTCATCAACGGTTTTCCCGACAGCTTCGCGCAGCGCTTCAAGTTCGCCGACGAGCTGCAACGCGATTCCGCCGAGGAAGGGCGCGTGCTCACGGCCGAGTACGAAAAATTCTACGTGGTCACGGTGTACACGCCCAACGCCAAGGATGACCTGAGCCGCCTGCCGCTGCGTTTCGAGCACTGGGACCCGGCGTTTCTCGACTATTGCCGGCAACTGGAAAAGCGCAAGCCGGTGATCTTCTGCGGCGACCTGAACGTGGCGCACACCGAGCTGGACCTGGCCAATCCCAAGCCGAACCGTGGCAAGAAGGGCTTCACCGAGGAAGAGCGCAAGGGCTTCCAGAACATGCTCGACGCCGGCTTCGTGGACACGCTGCGCCTGTTCCGGGAAGGCAACGGGCATTACACCTGGTGGAGTCATTTCGCCAACTCGCGCGCACGCAACGTGGGATGGAGAATCGACTACGTGCTGGTGTCTGGCACGCTGCGGCCTGCCGTAAAGGCAGCCGACATCCACGCCGACGTCATGGGCAGCGATCACTGCCCGGTGAGCGTTACGCTGGAGACCTGATCGCTTCGTGCCGCCGTGCCTGTCGTGCTGCGTCCCTCGGCAATCGCCGACCGCGCCGACCGGCGGTATTTGCAGTAAATCGATGGCACCCAGATCGCCTGTGCCGAACGGGACGACACCCGTTCAACGCGCCCTTTGCAGCTTCTCGATCTCAGCACGCCATTGCTGACGCAGACGCTTTGCCTCCGCTTCTTCCGGTTCCACGCGAACTCTGCCGGGCGAGTAAGGAACATAGCGTTCGAGATCGCATTCCGCGCGTTGCGTTTCTGACCAGCCGGGATTGGCTTCGAGCTGTTTACGAACGCGCTCCGCCGATTCGCGCCACGCTTTCAGTGCAGTCGCATCGCTCAGCAGCGGGCCCGCGCAACTTTCGTACAGCGGCACCTGGGGCGCCCCCATCTTCCATGGTGGATTCGAGCGCCGATACTCGACCCAGGCCGGGTCCATGTTGGACCAGGTGACCGCGGCCAGTTCGTCGTGCAGGCTGATGAAGACGTTGCCGTGGAAGGATGCCGGGAGTTGCGCTCGAAGATCCAGGGTGGCCGCGTGAACACTGCCATCCTGGAAACGCCAGTAGAGCTCGTAATCCATCGCGCCGTCGGCGAACGCCGGCGTGAGCACTTCGCCGGGACGGACCTCCAATCCGACGTCCCGGAACGGCAGACCGACAAGGGTGAAAGCGACGACCGGCTGCGATCCCAGGTTGATGACGCGCAGCGCGATGGGCGGACGCTGCACGGCAAGAACCTGGGGGCTCAGCAAACACAGCGTCACCCAACAGACCGCAGCGGCTGTCTTCATATCTGACCTCGGCTGCGCAGCCAGGAGCGATAGCGTTGCAGGTCTACCGTGCCGCGCACGCTGCCGGCTTGCGGATTCTCGCGGATCATTTCCAGCAACTCCGGAAACTGGAACTGCGGCGCGGTCGATTGGCGCTGCGTTGCCGGCGGCTCCCAGAACAGACACTGAATCGGATTACTGCAACTCGCCGGCTGCCATGCCGGATCGTTCGGATAGAAGATTTCGCGGTCCTGCGCCAACGCGCGCTCGTCGTGGAGAATGGGAGCACTGACGGCGAGGTGCTCAGTGTGCAGCGGTGCCATGCTCACGCCAGCCGCTGCGGCCTTCTTGTACATCCATTGCAGCGCAATGTCTGACAGGTCACCGACGGAGTATCCGCCGCCGATGTCCGAGTGAGCACCGATGAAACCCCGCTCTTCGCGGTAGGTCGTGGTATCCGGGCTGTGTTCGTGGCTCTGGATCGAGAGCAGATCGAAGGCGGCGCGATGCTCGTTGAGCGCCACCGCGTGGGCAACCGTGCCGATGCGCTCATCGATGCTGAAGTCATAGCCTGCGTCGACGCTGTTGCCCGGCAAGCCGAACGAACCGACGCTGTCGAACAGGCCCATGAAGCGGATCCGCAGCGATCGACACAATCCGCTGTCCGCGAGCGCTTGGCGATAGTAGCCGGCATCGATGCGCTCGTAGATACGATTGGCAAATGCCCGCGCGATGGCGGCACCGCGGCTGAAGCCGACCAGGTCGATCACGCCGTCGAACGGCGCCTTGTCGAGCCTGCCGGCGATCAGGTTGTCCAGGTGATCGAGCGCGTCGTCGATGGTGGCCTGCCCGCCCAGGCCGAACGCGCCGCCCAGCACTCGATCCACCGAGTTCTGGAAATCATCGCGCTGTGGATCCTGCGTGCCCAGCCCGCGCCGGTAGTACGAACGGGCCTCGTTGAATGAAGGATCGTAGTAGCGCCGGAACAGCTCGACGTTGGTGAGCGTGCCGCTGCTGCGATTGATCCAGGTGCCGTCGAACGCGAACAGGTACAGGCCCAGTGGATCGATGGCATTGATGGGGTCCTGTCCGGCATAGCCGAAGGAATCCAGGCCACCGGCGAGACCGAGCGGGTCGCTGGTCAGATAACGACCGGTGCGCGGGTCGTAGTCGCGCATGATGTTGTAGTACGTGCCGGACTCGGCATCCGCATACTGCCCCGGGAAGCGCAGATTCAACGTGACCGCTTTGCCATCACCGTCCGGGTCCTCCTCGATTTCGGCCGCGCCAAAAGGTTCGTAGCGTGCGCGCCAAACCACACCACCCGCTTCATTCGTCATCGCGACCGGTGCGCCCAGATGGTTGGATTCAATCCGGTAGAGTGTGCCGCGCTCCCACATCGCGACCGGGCGATGGCTGCGATAAAGGTACTCGCGCCTGATGCGGCCTCGCCCATCCGCTTCGGCGATGAGCTGGTGGTTCTCGTAGATATAGAACGTAGTCACGGGCTTCGGCGTCGCGTACACGGTCTTGCTCACACGATCGCCGGAAGGACCATAACGATAGGTCGCCGCCAACCGGCCGTCGATATGCAGACGTGCAACGCGACCACTTCCGTCGTACTCGTAGCGCCGATTGGCGATGCGCAACGGACTGCCAGCGGCATCGTAGCTGTAAGTCGTCGCAGGCCGGCCTTTCACGGCGATCAACAGATTGGATCGCGGCGCATAGACATAACGCTCGGCCGAGGCACCGAAGGTCGCAGACAACCGATTGCCGTTGGCATCGTAGCCATAGCCGGATTCGCCCAGCACCGAGCGCGCCCATTGCAGGCGCCCGGCCGCATCATAGCGATACGCTTGTCCGGCGGAGCCATCGGCGATGACACTGCGGCGAGTCTCGCCGTCAGCCACGGCGATAACCCGGCCGGCTTCGTCGTACTCGAGTCGGCCGGAACGGCCGATCGACTGCCGCCCGACCTGTATCCACCGGTCCTTGAAGGTACCTGCCTGGACGATGACCGGATCGGCATCGGTCACGCTACCTGCATGGCGATACTTCAGCTTGCGTCCCGAAGGCAATACTCGCTCGCTGAGCCGGCCGTCCGGTCCGTATCGATACTCGGACGTGAACCCATGGCCCTGCACTCTCCATGCGTGCCGGATCAATTGTCCGTTCGCGTCGTAGCGGAAGCGCTCCTGCGACGACGGCCCCGTGATCTGCACAAGATGCGCGCCTTCGTAACGTAGGTGAGTGGCGCCTTCACGGCGCTCCACGCGGACGAGCCGGTTGGCCGCATCGTAGTGGAACGTCGTCTTCTCGCCTCTCGCATCGGTTCTGTCCTTGAGATTATCGGCAGCGTCGTACCGATAGGTGGTCACGCCGCGATCCGCGCTTGCCTCACGCACACGGCGGCCGAAATCATCGTAGTCGTAGCGCGTATGTGCATCGTTCGGCGCCGTGACTGACGTCAGACGTCTCGCGAAATCCCAGACGAATCTCGTCGCAGCCTCGCCGTTTGCCAGAAGCGTGCGGACATTGCCTGCAGCGTCGTAATCCAGCTGCGTCACGCGATTTGTTGAATCGGCGATGCGGACCGGCAGTACGCCGTCGTCGTGATACGAGAACTGGCGCAACGGCGGACCCTGCCCATCCCGCACTTCCTTCAGGCGACGGCGCGAATCGTAGGCATAGTACAAAGTGCGGATTGGAATCCGGCTCGGCGCCAGCATGGCGGCACGGATGAGCTTGCCGTCGGATGCATAGGCCAGCGTCAAGGAGCGGCCGGACGCCGGATCCAGGTAGCGATCCGGCTGTCCGGCCGTGTTGTAGCGAATGCGTCGCACAGCGCCATCGGGCGTTATCCATTCACGCAAGCGACCCAGCGCGTCGTAGCTGAGACGGCTGACATGTGTCGCGTCCGCTGGAACACGTGTGCTCCCGACAGCCGTGGATACAAGCCCGCCGCGTAGCCCGGATATTGCAATTACCCTGCCCGAGAGGTCGTACTCGAATCGAACCGTCGGCTGCCCGGTTTCCTCGAGAAGAACGGGTCGGCCTGCCGCATCGTATTCACCTATCCTCTGCTGTGTTGCATCCGGCAAGACAAGCGCGTGCAGTCGGCCGAGAGGATCGTGTTGAAAGCGAGTCACATCGCGCACATCGGTGCGCGGCCCATCGAGTTCGCTCAGTTTGCCATTGGCGTCGTATGAGAATTTCCAGGCGCGATCGATGGCTTGGAAGCGCCCTGCTGGTGTCGGCGAGTAGCCCGACTCGCGGATCGCCAGAAGACGTCCGCCTGGGCCGTAGTCGAACTCGAAGGCATGAACGCCGTCGTCGTTTACGCTCGGGAGTTCGATGCGCGCCGGCTGCGAGGACGCCTTGTAGCCATAGCGAACCAGCCATTGCCTCGTTGTGCCCGAACCGCGCTCGACCGCAATCAGGCGCCGTCGCGGGTCATAGCGGTAGTTCAGGACAGGCTGGCCCTTGCGAGCAATCCCGGTCAGCTGAAAATGCTCGTCGTAGCTGTAGGCGACATCACCTTCACCGCAGGTCCCGCATCCTGGTCCGCGCACCTGCGCGACCATTGCAATTCCGTCGCGTCTCGTTACGACGTACCGCGTAACCTGCCCGAAGGCATCTGCGACATCGGTGTAGCCATCGCCATAACGCAGCGTGACCCGGCCCGCACCGCCTGGGTGCGATGACACCACCGCCCGACCTTCGCTGTCGTAATTCCACTCGGCGATGGCTTCGAAGCTACGGCTCGAACCATAACTTGCGAGCCCTGCCGTGCCGACGCTGATCCCGGTCAAGTGGTGCGGATGCCGCACATCCGTGTAAGCGTAGCGGCGCGCGCGACCATCGCTTGAAACGACTTGGACGAGATTGCCGCGCTCGTCGTAGCCATATCGCCACGCCGCGCCCGCGACTGACCGAACTCTCGACACGTGGCCATTCGCGTCGTACTCAAATCGCAGCGTGCGATGCTGAGAGTCCATCACGCTGGCAAGCCGGCCGGACGGCTCGTAGGCCAACGTAAGCGCGGCCGCGCCTTCTCGCATCGAGATCAGACGTCCGCGCGGATCGAACCGCAGCTCGCGCCCAGTGGGCCAAAGCCAGCGAAAGCCTGTATCGTCACGCCGCACTACTCCGTCCGAACCGCGTTGTCCGACGAAAACGTCGGTTTCCGCGGAGCGAGTGAAAGCCAGATGACGGCCATCGGCCTGCCATAGATCGATCGAACCCGCATCCGCCGATGGGCGAATCGAGGCTTCATAGGAATGGCGCCAGCCGGCGCCGATCGCACCGGCAACGCCCGTAGCCTGACTGTTGTAATGACGCGTGAAGGCAATGCCGAGCAAGCCGGGCAACGGTGCGAGATCGATCTCCGCCTGATACTTGTTGCCGGTCGCCACATGAATCGGATTACCGACGCCAAGTGACGGTGCGCCTGTTGCAATGCCGGCGTCGCTGCGATGGCTTCCGTCCACGTCGCAAGCGTTCGGATTGCCTGCATTGCCGCCGCCGCTACTTTCACCACCACCGCTGCCGGGTCCGTCCTCGCTGCCTGCGCCAGCACCGTCCGCTCCTGGCACACCACCTCCCTGCGCTGATCCCTCGCCGTAGCCGAGGAAACCATCCGCGAGGTTGCTGCCGTGATCGTGATCGTCATCATCATTACCGGGCGCCTTCGCAATATCTGAATCCATCTCAGGCGGTGCCGGTTCGTCCACAGGCGCGCGTTTGACTTCCGGCAGCTCACTGCGTCGGACCACGGCATCGCTCAGGCGCGCCGGGCTTTGCATCCGCACCGTCGAAGTCGCCACGATGGGCAACCGCGTTCGCGCCAGCAGCTGCTGCTCGAACGGACTCGGATTGCCCAGGGAACGACAGATTCGCAGCAAAGCCCGCGAGATGAACCAATCGACCAGCGGCACCTTCAGCTCGTAGCCATAGGTGACCTGCACTCGCAGCAGGTTGGCATCCTGGATGTTCAGCCCGCTGCGCTCGCCGATGCCGGTGCTGCGCATGTGCAGCCGGTCGTTCGGTATCTGCCGCAAGCCGCCGACTTCCACCGCGAAGTCATCGAACGCTTCGCGCGTTGGATTGAGGATTCGAATCTGCGCATCGCTGCGCAATTGGGTGTTCAGACGTGCGACTGTAGTCGCGACATCCTGAAGCGACGATCCCTGCACGTACAGCGGCGCAAGGCCACGCGCCAAACCGCGTCGGATCGCATCCGGCTCGGCATTGCTGACTGCCCCGGTACGCGCCGCCTGCAGTACGGCATGGTTGAGCACTGCCTTGGCTTCATGGATGAAGCCGAACTGGATCGTGCCGAGAATGACGGCCAGCAGAATCGGCAATGCGACGACGGCTTCGACGATGGCCGCACCGCGCTGGCAGCCGTGCCAACGGATCGAACAGCGCCGCACTCCGCACGACCTGACACGCCGGCGACGCCAATCTCGCAGCTTTCCTTCGCAGCGGACACGTTCCATGTGAATCGAGATTCCGGTTCATCGAACGACGCCGGCACTCCGGCCAGCGGGTGGATCTTGCGCGATAGCAAAAAAAGAGGGATGCGGTATTTCTCGTCATTCGGCCGAGAAATTCGCTGGCAGTCCAGCAAGGCCGTGTGTCGTCAAGCGTCGGCGGCCGCGCATCCCGCATGGACAGATGCGGCCGCGTCGGAGAAGATCTTGTCGAGCTGCGGTCGACTCCCAGATGGACCGCGTGTCTGCGGCGGAGCGCACCATGGTCAATCAGCTTCCGCGCCGCGCCCAAGAACCGCATTGGCAACCCGAACACCCGAATTCGTGACCGCCCGAAGGGAACCTGCATGAAGAACTTCGGAATTATTCCTGCGTATCGCCTCCCTACAAACAGGGATCTGCTCTTCTTCGACTCCTTCATCTCCATGGGCGCAGGGCGTGGTCGACGCTCAGACGATCAGCATCCCACCCAGTACGGGATGATCCATTTCTCGAATTCGGCTAGCGACGCCATGGAGGCCGCCTACGACTACCTTCAAGAGCGGAACCTGGTGCGCGAAGACACCTCCAGCCTGGACGACCTGCTTCTCGAGGCACGCAAGAGCCAGGTCCCTACGACAGACATCGAAGATGGCCGTCGCACCCGCAACGCAGCACGGCACAGCACACCACAGTTTGGGCACGGTTGGATCCCACCCGTGGACTCCGGAATCCTTCCCCACCTGGCGCAGAAGGCCAGCGAGAACCTGTTTGAATACGACAGCCATGCCAAGGCACGGCTTTTCTCTCTCCTGAGAAGCAATGAAGGCACCGTCTACACACCCATCGCCGGCTTCGAACAGCTTGCCAATCAGTTCCCTGTTCCTCGGCACCCGGTCGTTCATATCGTCATCAACGCCCTGCCGGTCCCCTCGCCGCAGGTTCCCTACCAAGAAGTCGTCGAGTTCAAGCAGGAGCAGAAAGTGCAGGATCACTTGCAGCTCATGAGACGCTGGATGAGAAAGAGCATGGCCAAGGAAGGCGTTGGAGCCACGGAGATGGCCGAAGAGCTTGCGGATGCCCTGCATGACTACACGCAGTACATGCGCCTGGCCCGGATAAAGTACAGAACTGAAGTATGCCAGGTGCTGCTGACGTTCCCGCTCGCAACGATCGAGAGGATACTGAAGCTGCAGTTCTCCCAGTTGTTCGATCCAGTGTTCACCATCCGAAAGGCGAACATCGCCCTGTGCGAAGCCGAGCTGAAGGCACCTGGTAGAGAATTCGCCTATCTGCTTGCAGCGGACGAGCAGTTTGGCGCCCCGGGACCATGAGCATTGGACTTGCCCGCAAGAGCTTGTGCAGTTCAGAGGAGTTGATGCGAGCCGGATGGCCGAACCAGAAGGACCATCAGGATCTCAGACCGAGAACGCGGCGGAGAACCCCGACGGCTTGACGATGAACAGGTCGCAGGGCAGGCGCTCGAGAACTCGTTCCGCCGTCGAACCGATCAGCACCCGCTTGAGGCCGCTGCGCGAGATCGCACCCATCACCATGATGTCGGCGGCGAGCATCTCGGCGATGCGCGGCAGGAACTCGGTGGGTCCGCTGGCGTCGATGTGGACGTTGCGGTCCTCGATGGAATAATTGCGGATCAGCTCCTGCACCTGGACGCGCTTGGCTTGTGCCTCCGCATCCAGGGCTTCCTGGGAGACTTCCAGAACCATCGGCGGCGAAGCGGTGGCCGTGGCAACGATGGCCATCGGAATGTAGCAATGGGCGACATGCAGTGCGCCGCTCAACGCCTGCGCCAGGGAAGCGGCGTCAGTCAATATTCGATGATCCAGAGCCTCGGGCTTGTCGTTGGCATGCCCAGGATCCACCGCCGCAACCACGGCCGCCGGACGGTGCCACTCGGTGCTCTTCGTCAGCAGCAGCGGTGCGGCGCAGTCGCGAATCAGATGCCAATCGGTATTGGTGATGAAAGTGCGCTTCAGCAGCGAGTGATGATGGGTCTGCTTCACCACCAGATCCGCCGCGGTGCTCTGGAGGTGGGCCAACACTCCTTCGTGCAGGCGATCCGCGTAGTCGCACTCAGTCGTGACATCCACGCCGCGCTCCCGGATCGGTTGCGCCAGCGCTTCCAGGAAGGGCTTCAGGTTGACGGTAAGAAGTCGCGAAGGATCGAGTGCGCGCTCCGCTACGAGACGCATCTCACGAGCCACACGCGTGTCGCAGATATAGAGCTCGAGCCGGGCGCCGAATCGCTCGGCCAATATCGCCGCCTTCTCCACGGCCGGGTGAGCGTCGGCGGTTGGATCGACGATGACGAGGATGTTGCGCACGTTCTGCATGGCTGCTCTTCTGCTCGGAGTGTTTCGCACTCGAGCCGGCATGAGCATCGGTGAATCCGCGTAAGGCATTCGCGGAAGCCCGAGGATTTCAGCGTGCGCTGCTGAGCTCGTCGATCGCCGCGAGCAGTTCCTTGGTATCCACCGGCTTGCCCAGGAAGCGTGTGTTCGGCACCGGGCCGGCCATCGATCGCAGCACCGAGGGCAGGTCTCCGGTCAGGATGATGCCGGGCACGTCGACACCAGCCCGTCGGCGCGCATCGGCAAGGACGTCCAGTCCGGTATGCGCATCGAGGTGATAGTCGGCGACGATGATGTCCTGGGGCTGGATCGACGTCAGCAGGCTCTGCGCCTGCGCCAGCGAGGCGGCACTGAGTGTCTCGAATCCTTCCAGCTTCAGGAACAGCTCGGTGGCCACCCGCACGCCTTCGTTGTCCTCGACCAGGAAAATACGGCCTTGTCGCTGCCGGCCGGCAGCCGGTGCCGGAGCATCCGCAGCAGCCGGCACGGGACGCATCGCAGTGAGGCATTGCGGCGGGACCTGGATCAGCGCCTGCGTGCCGTGATGCAGCTGCGAGGCGATCCGAACCTCGAATCCCAGCAGCTGCGACACCTGCTTGACGATCGCCAGCCCGAGTCCGACGCCGACCCGTTTGGCGCCGTGCGTGTCGACCTGGTAGTACTCGTCGAAGATGCGCTCCAGCTTGTCGCCCGGAATGCCGATGCCGGTGTCGCTGATCGCGATCTCCAGTCCGCCGCCGTCGACGATGCGGGCCGCGACCCGGACCGAGCCGGCGTCGGTGTACTTGACCGCGTTGCCCACCAGGTTCTGCAGCAGCTGGTAGAACAGCGTGCGATCGGTGGACATCGTGACTTGCACGGGCTCGAGCCGCAGTTGCAACCCGCGCGCCCGCGCGCTCGACTCGAACTCTCGGCGCAGCTCCTCGAAAACCTGCGGCAGCGGCAGCTCGACGCAGCGCGGCTCGATGGCGCCGGATTCCAGGCGACTGATGTCGAGCAGCGCATTGAGCAACCGGATGGTGCTCTCGATGGCCAGCTCCTGTTGCCGCAGCAGCGCACCCAGCTCCGGCTCGGCGGCGAGCTTGCCCATCGAGGCGTTGAGCATGCGAATGGTCTGCAACGGCTGGCGCAGATCATGGCTGGCGGTGGCCAGGAAGCGGCTCTTGGCGCGATTGGCGCGATCGGCCTCCTGGCGCGCGGCGACCAGCGCCTCGTTGATGCGACTGCGTTCGGTGTTGTCGCGAATCGCTGCCGCGACGAACAGGCGGCCGGCGATCTTGAACGGCGCGAGGCGAATGCCCGCAGGGAACTCGCCTCCATCCGCGCGCAGCGCGACCAGACCGGTGATCGTCACGCCCATCTCGCGACTGCGTGGCTCGCGCATGTAGTTGGCGATGTGCTCGCCGTGACGGCCGCGCAGCCGCTTCGGCACCAGGACGTCGAGCGGCTGGCCGAGCAGGTCGGCAGGCCGGTAGCCCAGCAGCTCGGTGACCGTGTCGTTGGCGAAGCGGATCCGGCTCCGCTCGTCGATGACGATCAGAGCATCGGGAGAGGACCGCAACAGGTGCTGCGTGATCTCTGCCAGTTCATCCATCGCTTGAGAATTACCCTGTCGGGGCCGCGGTAGAGCAGCGTTGGCCGCGGACGCAAGCCTAGCATAATATGCCGGCGCTCTAAGGGACTCAGCGTAGCGGACTGCGGGGTTTCGCAGCTGTGCCGACCGGATCGATCCGGCACTCTGCGCGCCAAAGTCGGATTGCCGAAGGCTGCAATGCGGGAAAAGACAGCACACTTGAACGAAGACGCCGAGGCGGGCAGCGACGCACACGCACCCGAACCGTCGCAGGTGCTGCTCGAGCAGCTCATGACCATTGCCCGCGCCTCGGTCCTCGAAGAGATGGCGAGCGGCATCGCTCACGAATTCAACCAGCCGCTGGGCGCCATCGTCACGTTCGCACAGACCGGCGAGCGCATGCTGGATCGGCCCGAGCCGATGGTCGCAGCCGCCAAGGAAGTGCTGCAGCTCATTGCAAAAGAGGCGCTCGGCGCCAGCGATGGCATCAAGCGCGTACGTCGGCTTTTTTACCAGGACACCCCGAGCCGGGCGCGCAGCTCGATGCGCGAGGTGGTGCAAGAGCTGTCGCCAGTGCTGGAGCTGCTGGCGCTACGCACCCGCGGCAAGCTGAACGTCGAAATCGCCGCGGAGCTGCCGGATGTGGCCATCGACCGGCGGCGCATCCAGCATGTGCTGTTCACCCTGGTCCAGAACGCCTTCGAGGCCGGCATGCCGGGCCGACCGGGGCCCGAAGTACGCATCGCGGTCACCGCCGACCGTTACGCGGTCGAAGTGTCGGTGATCGACTCCGGCACCGGCATCGCCGCGGAACACCGCGCACAGATCTTCCACCCTTTCTTTACCACCAAGCCACAGGGCACCGGCTTGGGCCTGGCGTCGACCCGCGCCATCGTCGAAGCCCATGAAGGCACCCTCGGCTTCGAGGATGCCAGCGGCGGCGGCACCCGTTTCTGGTTCCGCCTGCCGACCATCGAGGAACCACGGCGCAATGAGTGAACCGGACCACGCCCGCAAGGCCAAGACCCCGACCATCTACGTCGTGGACGACGACGACAGCATGCGCCAGGCCGTGGCGTTGTTGTTGCGCACGGTCGGCTATACGCCGGTGGTGTACGCGCGCCCCACGGAATTCCTGGCGAAATACGACCCCGATCAGCACGGCTGCCTGGTGCTCGACATCCGCATGCCGGAAATGAGCGGGCTGGAAGTGCAGCAGCAACTCAACCGCACCGGCTCGCTGCTGCCGGTCATTTTCATCACCGGCCATGGCGACATTCCCATGGCGGTGCAGGCGATGAAAGACGGTGCGTACGATTTCCTCACCAAGCCCTTCCGCGACCAGGACTTGCTCGACCGCATCAACAGCGCCCTCAAGCAGGATGCCGAGAACCGCGCCGCGGTCGAACGCCTGGCGGATCTGAAGCGGCGCGAGGAATCGCTCACACCGCGCGAGCGCGAAGTGCTGGCGCTCATCGTCGACGGCAAAGCCAACAAGGTGGTTGCCATCGATCTGTCCTTAAGCGAGCGCACCGTGGAAATCCATCGCGCCAACGTCATGGAGAAGATGGGCGCACGCTCGGTGGCGCACCTGGTGCGCATGCACCTGACGCTCAGCGGTCAACGCTAACAGGCAAGACCTACGACATTCCCGCAACTGATCCGCTGCCGGCCACGGCAGCTGATCCGGTCAAGCCCACCGCTCTCCGGGCTACCTCGCATCGGCTCTCGGGCAGCCCTTAATGGCGGGCGCAACGCCGCCGTGTACCTTTCGCCGCGCTGCAAAAGAAGCGTCCCAGCGCGCGCGAGTGCCCACAATCCGTATGCCGAACACCGAGAAGTACAATGACCACATTGTCCGTCTGTTCCTGCTCGCCGCTGCCGTATGGGGCATCGTCGGCATGTCGATCGGCGTGCTGGCGGCCGCGCAGCTGGCGTGGCCGGCGCTGAACTTCGAGACTTCCTGGCTCACCTTCAGCCGCATCCGCGCCAATCACACCTTCGGCGTGATCTTCGCCTTCGGCGGCTCGGCGCTGATGGGCACCTGCTATTACGTGGTCCAGCGCACCGGCCACACCCGGCTCGCCTTTCCGCGGCTCGCCACCTTCACGTTCTGGGGCTGGCAGCTGGCGCTGTTCCTGGCGATGGCGACCATGCCGTTCGGCATCACCCAGAGCAAGGAATACGCCGAGCCCGAGTGGTTCATCGACCTGATCATCGCGGTGGTGTGGGTCTCGTTCGGCGTGGTGTTCTTCGGCACGCTGGCGCGCCGGCGCATCCGCCACATCTACGTGGCCAACTGGTACTACGGCGCCTTCATCATCGCCGTGGGCCTGCTGCACATCGTCAACAACCTGGCGCTGCCGGTGTCGCTCACCAAGTCGTATCCGATCTACTCCGGGGTGGTCGATGCGATGGTGCAATGGTGGTACGGCCATAACGCCGTGGCGTTCTTCCTGACCGCCGGCTTCCTGGGAATGATGTACTACTTCGTGCCGCGCCAGGCGCAGCAGCCGCTGTGGAGCTATCGCTTCTCCATCGTGAACTTCTGGGCGCTGATCTCGGTGTACATGTGGGCCGGCTCGCACCACCTGCTGTACAGCGCCCTGCCCGACTGGGTGCAGTCGGTGGGCATGGCGTTCTCGCTGGTGCTGCTGATGCCGAGCCTGGGCTCGGCGGCGAATGGCCTGATGACCTTCAACGGCTCGTGGGACAAGCTGCGCACCGACCCGGCGGTGAAGTTCATGGTGGTGTCGCTGGTGTTCTACGCCGCCTCGACCTTCGAAGGCTCGATGCTGGCGATCAAGTCGGCCAACTCGCTGTCGCACTACACCGACTGGACCGTGGCGCACGTGCACTCCGGCTCGATCGGCTGGGTGGCCATGATCACCATCGGCTCGCTCTACGCGATGGCGCCGCGCGCACTGGGTCAGCCCGCCATGTATTCGCGCCGTGGCATGGAGCTGCATTTCTGGCTGCACACCGCCGGCCTGCTGCTGTACGTGATTGCGATGTGGTCGGCCGGCATCACCGAAGGATTGATGTGGCGCGCCACCAATCCGGACGGCTCGCTCACCTACAGCTTCCTGGCGAGCCTGATCGCGATCAAGCCGTTCTACGTGATCCGTTTGCTGGGCGGCCTGCTGGTGTTGAGCGGCATGGTGGTGATGGCCTGGAATCTCTGGCACACGGC
>DATMEZ010000039.1:0-53899 GCA_035556415.1 Povalibacter sp. | reverse complement strand
TGAGCGAGGTGCTGTAGTTCTCGCCGGTGACCAGACGGTCGCGAACCTTGTACGAATACTTGGTGTCGCTCACGCCGCTCACCCGCTGCGGCCAGCGCTTGAGCTCGCCGACGCCTTCGGAGCCGATCTGGTCCAGCGCCTGGTTGTAAGCAGCGCGCAGATCGCGACGCGTCACGTCCACGCCGGTTTCGTTCAACGCGTCGTCGGGATACCGATCCAGCGGACCCGGCAAGCGCGGATCGTGCAGCACCTTGAGCGACTCATACATGCCAAAAGCACGCCGCGCCGCTTCCACCGATGTCTCGATGCCGGCGCGGGCGCGACGCCCGGACGCTGCGATCTCGGCCAAGTAACGGCTGCGTGTGCCCGGAATCAGCGGATCGCGCGACACGAACTGCGTCGGCCCGACATCATCCACCTTCCACGATGCCTTGCCGTCCGTCTTGGCATCGACCAGCCGGCACAGCTCGGCGAACAGGCGGTTCACGCCCGGGTCGTTGAAGCGGCTGGCGATGGTCGGAAACACCGGCACCTGCTCGTCCGGCAGGCGTGCCTGATCCTTGTGATTGCGGCGCCACTGCTTGCGCACGTCGCGCAGCGCATCTTCAGCGCCGCGTTTCTCGAACTTGTTGAGCACGATCACGTCGGCGAAATCGAGCATGTCGATCTTTTCCAGCTGGCTGGCCGCGCCGTACTCGCTGGTCATGACGTAAGCGGAGACGTCCACCATGTCCGTGATCTCGGTGTCGGACTGACCGATACCGGCGGTCTCGACGATGATCAGGTCGAAATTCGCCAGCCGCAGCAGGCCGATCACGTCCCTGAGCACCGCACTGGTCGCCAGGTTCTGGCGCCGCGTGGCGAGCGAGCGCATGAAAATGCTGTCGGCCGCCAGTGAGTTCATGCGAATGCGATCGCCCAGCAGCGCACCGCCCGAGCGGCGACGGGTCGGGTCCATCGCGATCACGGCGATGTTGCGGTCGGGGAAGTGGCGCAGGAAGCGCTGCAGCAGCTCGTCGTTGAGGCTGGACTTGCCGGCGCCGCCGGTGCCGGTCAGGCCGATCACCGGCACATGGCCCTTGGCCCGGGCGCTGGCACGCCGGATCATGTCGCCGGTGGCATCGCCCTCCTCGGCAGCTTCGAGCGCCGAGATGGTCTGTGCCAGCTGGTGGTGATCGCGCGGATTGAGCGGCTTGAACTCGAATTCGGGCTTCGGCACGGCCAGCACGCGCTGGAACACGTCGTCGATCATGCCTTCCAGGCCCAGACGGCGGCCGTCTTCCGGCGTGTAGATCTTCTCTACGCCATGCTTCTCCAGTGTCTCGACTTCATGCGGCGCAATGGTGCCGCCGCCGCCGACGATGACCCGAATGTGCTCGACACCCTTCTCGCGCAACATGTCGACCATGTAGGCGAAATATTCGTTGTGACCGCCCTGGTAGGAGGACACGGCGATGCCGTCGGCGTCTTCCTGGATGGCGGCGCGCACGATCTCGGCCACGCTGCGGTTGTGCCCCAGGTGCACCACCTCGGCGCCGTGCGACTGCAGCAGGCGACGGATCATGTTGATGGCGGCATCGTGGCCATCGAACAAGGAAGCGGCACTGACGAAGCGCAACGGCTGATCCCCCCGATTGGCCGCCTGCGCACCTGCTGGAACTGCCCGAGCCACTGTTCCGGAACCCATAGTTCTGCCGCCTCTAGATTGACGATCCGACCCGACTGAATCTTTCACGGCCCGCGCCTGGCGCGCATTCACCTCTCCCGATTCGGGAGCGGCCGGGGTCGATTCCAGCCGCAGCGCCCGGATAGACGGGCGCCAAGGTACTCTGCCGTATACTCTATACTCGTGAGTATATTTAGGGGCGCGCCGGGCGGTCAACGCCTGGCGCAGCGCAGCAAGGCGCAAGGTATGATCCGGCGCCAGAACCGCGGCAGGAGTTCGGCAGTGGCGAGCAGACAGGCGCGCAAAAGCATTCCCAAGGACGGCGTCTCATTGTGGGCGCCGGTCAATGCACGCGTGCGTGATCGGGAGCGCAAGCGCGATGCCGTGATCCTGGTAGCCGCCCGCGCCTTTCGCGAACGCGGCTATCACAACACCTCGCTCGACGATATCGCCAGTGAGCTGAACGTCACCAAGCCGACCGTCTATCACTACGTCGCCAACAAGGAGCAGTTGCTGTTCGAGTGCTTCCGCGCCGGCTTGCATCAGATCATGGAAGCGTTCGAGCAGATCCGTAACGCGAACGAAGATGCCCGCACCCGCCTGGGCGCCGTCGTCACCCGCTACGCCGAGGCCATCACGTCGGACTTCGGCTGGTGCATGGTGCAGGCGGAAAACCAGGATCTGAGTCCCGCCATGAGCCGCAAGGTCAAGGCGCTGAAATCCGAGATCGACCAAGGCATCCGCCAGCTGCTGAAGGAAGGCATCGCCGACGGTTCGATCCGCGACTGCGATGCGAAAATGGCTGCGTTCGCCATCGCCGGCGCCCTCAACTGGATCGCGCACTGGTATCGCAGCGATGAGCCGCTGGCGGCGGCCCAGATCGCCGAACGCTACCTGCAACTGTTCGAGCTCGGGCTGCGGCCTCGCTAACGCGTTTTCGGAGAATCGTCATGGGTCATCGGCTGAGCAAGATCTACACCCGCACCGGCGACACCGGCACCACCGGACTCGGTGACGGCACGCGCGTGCCGAAGACGCACGGGCGCATCGAAGCCTACGGAGCCGTCGACGAAGCCAACAGCGCCCTCGGCATGACGTTGGCGGTGAGCGGCCTGCCGGACGACGTCGTGCGGCTGCTCACGGAAATCCAGCACGACCTGTTCGATCTCGGCGGCGAGCTGGCGGTGCCGGGCTATCGCGCCATCCAGCAGGAACGGATCGATACGCTGGAACAGGAGCTGGACCGGCTGAACGAGAACCTGCCCATGCTCAAGGAATTCATCCTGCCTGGCGGCGGTCCGGCCGCTGCGGCCTGTCACCTGGCCCGCACCATCACGCGGCGCGCCGAAAGGCAGGTGTGGCGATTGATGGAAAGCGAGTCCGTGGCCACCGAAGTGCCGCAGTACCTGAACCGGCTTTCCGATCTGCTCTTCGTGGTCGCCCGCGTGCTCGCTCGACACGAGAACGGCCAGGAAGTGCTCTGGAAGCGCAACCGCGGCTGACCAGGCCAGGAAGTTCCAGCCGACTCATCAATTGGTCCCCGCGCACGCGAGCGCCCGTCCGAATTAGCAGAATGGGCGCCCGTCTCGCCTGCGAGGGACAGAATCTGCGCTGGAGCGACGAGAGAAATCTCAAAGCGTCCCTGGCGCTCCGACCCTGCACCGCAAGCGTCGCTGCTTCCTAGAACCAGTTGTAATTGAAGCTGATGCTGATGCGCTCGCTCTTCACCGGGTTCGGCGCCACCTCATGCCGCAGCCAGCTCTCGAACAGCACCAGTTTGCCCGCCTCCGCCGGCAACACGTTCCACGGCCGGTTCTCCGGGCGGCAGTCCGCTTTGCGCGGCGGCGCCGCCATGAATCGATCCAGACGCGGATCCTCGAACTTGATGCCAGGCGAACCGCGCGGCGTCTGCACATAGTAAGTACCGCTGATCGTCGCCAGCGGATGCAGATGCAAGCTGTGCACCACGTGCTGCGGCATCACGTTCACCCAGCAGTCCGTCATCGTCAACGGTCGCGCTTCCAGGTCCAGCTCCAGCGAGCGCGCAAAGGCTTTCACATGTCGGTTCAGTTTGCGCTCGAGCGTTGCAAACGTCGGCGATACCTGGTGCATGTGCGCGACGGAGTTATACGAAGTGTAGCCGCCGGGATAGTTCTGCTTCGACCAGCGCCGGCCGGCCGCGTCGTCATGGCGCAACTGCAGACACTCGCGCAGCAAGCGGTTATTGAACTCGGACCAGCCGGCCTGCGCCAGCCGCGCCGTGTACACCAACGTTGGAAACAGGGCCTGTGTCGCCATTGAGGATCGATCCGGACTAGGCGCTGGGAAACAGCGCAATCACGTTGCGTGCCGCCAGCACCATCAGCACGATGGAAGAAAGCGAGAAAATCATGAAACGCACCGGCACGAAATTCGACGTGCACTGCACGAGTGAATGCGCCACGCGCAGGCCGACGTAGGTCCATGCCAGCATTGCGTTCAGCGGATCCGCCGCGCCTGCCAGGTGCGTGTAGATCGCAAGCACGTAGAACACGGTCGGCTGCTCGTGCAGATGGTTGTAGTTGTCGGCGATCTGTTGCACCGATACCGGCAGCGGGTCCAGATCGCTCTTGCGCTTGATGCGTTTCGGATTGATGCGTGCAGCACGCATCGCGGGAATGCGCGTGGCATACATCCAGACCCAGATGACGAAGGTCCAGACGATCAACGCCAGCATCGGCGTCAGCATGTCCAGAGGCATGATCGGACTCCCTGGTGAATATCTCACCCGTCGCTATCGTTTGCGGGAAACTTCACTCGCGTAAGTTTCAGGCTTGAAGCCGACCAGCAGCCGGCCGCCCAGGTCCAGTACCGGCCGCTTGATCATCGATGGCTGCGCCAGCATCAACACAATGGCCTTGCGCTCGTTCAGCCCGGTCTTGTCCGCATCGGGCAATTTTCGGAAGGTGGTGCCGGCACGATTCAGCAGCACCTCCCAACCCAGCTCCTTGCTCCAGCGCTCTAGCTGCGCGCGCTCGATGCCGGCGACCTTGTAATCATGAAAATCGTACGCGATGCCGTGATCGTCCAGCCAGGTCCGGGCCTTCTTCATGGTGTCGCAGTTCTTGATGCCGTAGAGAGTGACGGGCACGTCCGCAGTCCTCGATTGAGCGCTGGCCGGCAGGATATCGCGCGGATCGCGTCCGAAGAAAGCCGACGATTCGGCGCGGCAGCTCAACGTCGGCTCTGGCGTGTCAGTCAGGCTGCGAGACCGTGCTGCCGGTTGCACTCTACAATCGTTGGATGATCCGGATCGGAAGTGGCTGAAGGAGTGAAATCCCATGCTGGAAAAGATTGGCGCGATCACTGCGGTTGGTGCAGCCTCGTTACTTCTCGTCGTTGCCGATGCGGCGACGAATCAGCAAGCTGCAACCGGCATCCTGCCGAGCCAGGGGAGCTATCGCCTGCCCTTCGCCGATGGGACGAAGGTCAAGGTCTTCGATGACTTCAGCACCCATCGACCGACCGGCCGGATCGACCTCTACGCCATCGACGGCAAGCCTCCCTACGCAGTCGTCGCTGCTGCCGACGGACGCATCGTTGCGATTCAGGATGGATATAGCGAGCAGCAGTCCGGACGCGCGGCCAAGGATTGTCACAACAACTACGTCTGGATCGAGCACCCGAACGGCGAATGGACCAACTATTCGCACCTGGTCCACGACAGCGTCACCGGCAAGGCCGGATTGAAGGTAGGCGACAGCGTGACGGCAGGCACCTACCTGGGTGACGAGGGCGCGGTCGGCTGCGCAATGCTGAACCACGTCCATTTCGAAGTGGTCGTTCCGCCCACGGACCATCCAATCGATGCCGGTGGCTTTCTGACGGACAATGAGAACAGCAAGCGTGAGCGGCAGCCGCGCTTCTGCGGTGTTCCCGACGAGACGGCACGCAAGGATGCTGCTTACACGGCAACCTCGTGCCGCTGAGTCCATCCTTACACGGCTTCAAACGTCCTCGCGATCGGGCATGCGTCGAGTCTTTCGGACTGGTGCAGCCGGCGACTGCAGCGAGCACCGAAAAGAGCTGCGCTACGCCGAATACGAACGCGAAGTGGTCGCCCCGCCATGACCGGTCCAATCGGTATGGAAAAACTTCCCGCGCGGTTGGTCGAGCAGTTCATACGTGTGCGCCCCGAAGTAATCGCGCTGGGCCTGCAACAGGTTCGCAGGCAGGCGCTCCGAGCGATAGCCGTCGAAATAGGCCAGCGCTGAGCTCAGGCAGGGAATTGGAATCCCGCCGCTGACCGCAGCAACCACCACGCGACGCCAGGCCGCCTGCCGGCTTGCGACGGCATCCTTGAAGAAGGGATCGAGCAGCAGATTCACCAACTGTGGATTGCGGTCGAACGCCTTCTTGATATCGCCGAGAAAGGCCGAGCGAATGATGCAGCCGCCGCGCCAGACCAGTGCAATGCCGCCGTAGTTCAGATTCCACTGGTAGGTCTTGGCTGCAGCGCGCAGCAGCTGATAGCCCTGCGCATAGCTGATGATCTTGGAGGCATACAGCGCTTGGCGCAGATCATCGATCAGCTGCTGTCGATCCCCAGAGAATGCAGTCACCTCCGGCTGGATCTGCTTCGCCGCCGCGACACGTTCCTCTTTCGCGGCCGACAACGACCGTGCGAACACGGCTTCGCCGATCAGCGTGAGCGGGATGCCTTCATCCAGGGCCTCGATCACCGTCCACTTTCCGGTGCCCTTCTGGCCGGCCGCATCGAGGATGGTATCCAGCGTGGCCACTGCGTCGCGATCGCGGAAGGCAAGGATGTCGCGAGTGATCTCGATCAGATAGCTGTCGAGCTCGCGTGCGTTCCAGTCTGCGAACACGCGATGCATCTCATCATTGTTCAGACCGAGCACGCGCTTCATCACGTCATAGGTCTCGCCGATCAGCTGCATGTCGCCGTATTCGATGCCGTTGTGGATCATCTTCACGAAATGGCCGGCACCGTTCTCACCCATCCAGTCCGTGCAAGGCTCACCTTCCGGCGTGCGTGCGCAGATCGCCTCGAAAATGGGTTTGATGTGTGGCCATGCGGCCGCGCTGCCTCCAGGCATCAACGAAGGTCCGGTCAACGCGCCCTCCTCGCCGCCGGATACGCCGGAACCGACGTAGAGCATGCCGCTCTCCTCGACCCGGTGCGTGCGGCGAATGGTGTCGGTGAACAGGCTGTTGCCACCATCGATCACGATGTCGCCAGGCTGCAGTAAAGGCAGCAGCTGATCGAGCAACTGATCCACCGCCGCGCCTGCTTTGACCAGCATCAGGATCTTGCGCGGCCGCTTCAATGCGGCGACCAGTTCCTGCACGCTGCGTGTGCCAACAAAACGTTTGCCCTTGGCACGGCCGGCCATGAAAGCGTCGACGCGCGCAGCGGTCCGGTTGTAGACGGCTACCTCGAAGCCCCGGCTCTCCAGGTTCAACGCTAGGTTCTCGCCCATGACCGCCAACCCGATCAGGCCGATATCCGCTACTGCATCGCTCATGACTCAAAACCCTCTGCTGATGGCGTTGGATCGACGCGGCCGCCGCCGCTTCGGGCTTCCGACTTCGTCGGTCTCGCAGGCTGCGACGAGCTTCACGCATCGATAAGCCCGGCGCGACTACCTGTCCACATCCAGGCGAGCCGCGGACGGCAAGGCTCCCGAGCACGGACCAAGCGCGTGGCGGCGATGCAAGGTTCCTAGCGACCTCCGCCGCCGCCGCCTCCACCCCCTCCGCCCGATGAGCCGCCCCCGCCGGAGCCGGACGAACTGCCGGGTGGTCTGGAGGACGAGGCGATCTGCGAGCTGAGACTGCTGCCGATCGCCCGGCTCAGGCTGCCCAGATCGCTGACTTTACCGCCGTCGTACCAGCTCATGTCATTGGCGACGACCGCAGCGGCCGCTGCGCCTACGGCCAAGGTGAACTTCTCGGTCCAGGCATCTTCCACTTCCAGCGCCACGGCATAGGGCAACAGTTCCTCATACCGCCGGGCATCGAGTTGCGGCGGACCCTCGGGGCCGCTGACGCGGGCCAGCTCATCGCGTTCGGCCACGCTCAGATACAGCTTCAGTCCTTCGATTTCGTCGAGCAGCTTGCGGCCCTCTGGTGTCGGAGCACGCACCAGCGCGCCAAAGCCGAACAATGTCGCGACCGCGAGTGCGCCGACCGCAATGATTGCGACAAGACCCGTTCCCCGCGCCATCAGCAGTGCCAGAGCGATCGCTGCGACCGCAATGGCCACGGCCTTGGCGAGACTCCAGCCGTTACGTTTGAAGTAACGTGGCTGCATTGTCTTGTCCAGCATGCGGCTGTGCCCGCTCATGGCCGCCGAGACGGTCGCCGCGTTGCTGTTCTTCAGGATCAACGGCTCGGCGCGGCCCTTGAACAACCGTTCCACCAGAGCACTCTGACTTGCATCGGCCGGCGCCGGACTGGAAGGATTGGGCAGCAACTGCCACTCATCCTTGAGCAGGCGCTTTTCCCTGACGATGCGCAGGCGACCGGACACGGCAAGCGCCAATACCGCTGACGAGAAACAACGTGTGTCGTAACCCATCCGACGCAGGTAGCGCAGACTCGCGGGAGTCTGGCCGGTTGGCGGCTCGTAACGCGCAATGATGATTCCTTTGTGCGGATCACGCCCTACGCGTCGCCACTCATACACGCAGAACACCAGCAGCAGGATCAGCCCCGCCAATGCGACCAGCACACCGCGGTTGTCCTTGAGCAGCCAGATGAAGCGTTGCGCGCGGGTTGGCTCGGGAATGACGCCCTTCGGAAAAGTCAGAACGATCGTAAAGCCTTCGTAGGACGCCAGCGGCGCGGTCAGCTGCCAGCGTGCAACTCCATCGGCAGGCAGATGCGTCTCGTATTGCGTGCCTTTTGCGCCCTGCGGGCCGGTGTAGCCTTCGGAGCTCATCTGCGCGGTCGGCACCTTTACCGGCAGCCGTGCTTCGACGCTGGCGCGCTCGATCGGAAAGATCCAGCCGGTGCCGATGGCATTCCAGTACAGCTCGTCGTGATCGGCGAAGAAACCGAGCTGGCGTGTCGTGCGGTAACGCAGCGTGAACGTGTGCTCGGCGGGAACCGGCAGATAGTCGTCGTTGCCGGTATTGATGCGAATGCCGTTGTTGCGGCGTTCGGTGAACCACGGCTCCGGCCGGCCATCGCGCTCGACCCCGAGCACCTCCAGATCGACGCTCACCCGGTTGCCGTAACGGTCGGTGTAGCGCGTCGGGAAATCGCGATAGATGCCGCGGCGGATCTGATTGCCCTCGGCATTCACGGTGATGCGTTCGGTGACGTCGAGGCTGCCATCGGCCCGAATGTCGACGCCGATGTCATAGTCGAGGATGCGCTCTTCGGCACGGACCGTGGAAAGCGCCGCCAGCAACAACAGCGCCAGCAAAGCGCGAATCATGGAGAAACCTCGACACGAACTGCCGGCCGTTCTTCTTCCCGGGCCTGGTAGAACTCGAACGTCGAGAACCCGCCGGCACGCGC
Source organism: Povalibacter sp. (assembly GCA_035556415.1). GTDB lineage: Bacteria > Pseudomonadota > Gammaproteobacteria > Steroidobacterales > Steroidobacteraceae > Steroidobacter. The sequence goes on along the minus strand of DATMEZ010000039.1, from coordinate 44,703 downwards.
CACGATTACATCTGGCACGCGCTGAACGGCGTCGTTGTTGTCTCGGACCGCCCCGTTGTAGAAGCGCCGTGCGTACTGCAAGTGCTCTTCCACTTCCACCAGATCGCGTTGCAGCTGCGCGAAGTTGTCGCTGGCCTTGAGATCCGGGTACGCCTCCTTGAGCGCGAACAGCCGGCCAAGTGCCCGCTCCAGATCGGACTCGACTGCGGCCAGGCGAGCCGGGCTGCTCAAGGTGACAGCTTGCGCACGCAGCTCCGTCACCGCTTCCAGCACGGCGCGTTCGTGCCCGGCGTAGCCCTTCACCGCCGACACGAGCTGCGGCACCAAGTCATGCCGACGGGTCAGCTGCACGTCGATGTCCGCCCAAGCGGTGCGCACCTGGTTCCGCAACCGCACCAACCGGTTGTATGCGAATGCCGCCCAGATCAGCACTATCGCACCCGCCAGCATCGCAATCCCGGCCATGCCATCCTCCCGTCGGTCGAACGTTCGCGGGCCGTCTGTACGACGCCGTGGAGAAATCGATTGGATTTGCCGCGCCGGTCGAACGGCCGCAAGCGCGGCTACCGGATGATCTGCAACTCCCCGCCGATGCAGCTCGCCGCGACTACGAAGTGCCGGCGGCGCACACCGGGTGCGCCGAAAGGGTTACGCGTTCGCCGCCTGATCCAGTGCCACGAAGCTCGTTTCCGGCAATGCTGGTGCTACGGCCTGCTGCATGGCCTGCGTGCTGAGACGCGGAATCGGCTCGTCGCCATGCAGGCACTGCCGGGTATTGGCAAGCCAGCGCTCGATGTGTCGACGAAAGCGCACCACGGCACGTTCGCGAAACACCGCGATGCCGGTGCCATCGAACATCTGCTCCTGCGCTTCGGTGACGTGATACCACCATTGCAGACGATCCAGGCGATCACCGTCGTAATACGGCAAGGTGATCGAAAAGCGTCGTCCGCGGCGCGTTGGGTCGATTTCGGCGTACGCGAAATAATCTTCGAGTGCACGTGGCAGTTCGATGAGCGACATCCGTCAACGGGAAGCGACAAATGATGTGTCTGATAATAGCGACTCCCGCGAAGGCGCGTCTACGGCTCGCGCATGCCGATTCGAAGATTCGCTCGCCCGCTCCTCATGCCGATCGATCTCGCCAGGAAAAAATCCCGCAAATGCGGTGCGCGCTGCGCGAACGATTCGTTCATGCATGCGCCGCGAGACGATTTAGGAACGCTGCCGAGCACGGCTCGCTCGGCAAGATTCAGTCGCGTCGAGCCCGGATTACGCATAGTCGCTGGTCGGTTCACGCATGGTTGCCGATCGGCCGCGGCGCGCGGCCAGTCATCGAATGACTTTGAAACGCGTTCGACTCGTTTTCAGGACGACAGGCGATCCGCTGCCGCAAGCTGCGACACGCGCCAGCACAGGATCCAGGCTATAGCCCTACGCGCCCCGCTCAACTCGTCGACCGCTGGAACCCGAACGCAGTTGATGCATGAAAGCCGCTGGCAAACTGTGTTGCTTTGGCGACATTTTGCGTTAAAACAACAACAAACCCTGGCCACATCCTTAGAATGCCGAGCGCTGGCACGCATGCCAGCCGTTTCACGTATAGGAGATTCTTGATGCTTTCACGAACCTTTGGGGCACTCGCCGCTGCCGCGCTGGCGCTTCCGGTCGCGACCCAGGCCGCTGACTTCGACTATTCCTTCGTCGATCTCGCGCTGCTGCCTCATGTGCAGGTCGAAGCAGGCAACGACGACATCGACGGCGACGGCTTCCAGCTGCGCGGTTCGCTGGCAGTGAGCTCGAACTTCTTCGTGCTGGCCCAGCTGCAGGATTTCGACCTGGATCACGGCGTGGACGTGACGCGCTGGATGGTCGGCGGCGGCGGCCACTGGCCGCTCAACAACACCGTCGACCTGGTCGCCAGCGTGGGCGTGGTACGGCTGAACGTGGATGTCGGCCGCTTCGACGACCACGACACCGGTGTGTTCCTGGGTGGCCGCGTACGCGCCCAAGTTGCTCCGCGCTTCGAGCTCGAAGGCGGTGTGGAATACATCAGCGCCGAAGTCGGCGACGCCGGTGACGACGTGTACCTGGTGGGTGAAGGCCGCTACCACTTCAACGACCAGTTCTCGGTCGGCGCCCTGCTGAACTTCAGCAGCGACGTCGAGACGCTCGGCGTCTACGGCCGCTATTCGTTCTGATACGACCTGCCTGCAGGCGCTCATCGGCAGCTCATCGCGAGCTGCCTGAAGGGCGCGGGCTTTCTGCCCGCGCCCTTTTCATTTGCGCTTAGAGATTCACGCTGTAGACGAAACTCGCCTTGGGCGCCCGCAGGTAGCGCTCGGCGATGGTGCTCCTGACGTTGGCGAAGTCGTCCTTGGCATCGACGAACTGCGCCTTGAGGTCCTCGGCGCGCTTCTTGTCGCCTGAGGCCTTGATCTCCAGCACCGTAGTCTCGAACGACTCGATCGCCGCCGGCAGGGCGCCGAAATCGATCTCGATGCAGCCCTGGTCCTTGTCGTTGGCCGCAGTCTCGGTGGCCTTCCACGACACCGCGCCGGCCTTCATGAAGGCGCCGAGCTGCATGGCTGCAAGCTGGCTGTAATTGCGCGGCGTGCCATCCGCCGCGTACATGCCGCGCGAGATATGGCCGAAGCCCCAGGCGATGTTGCGCAACTGGATCTTGCGGACCTCGTCGTCATTGAAGATGCCTTTGCCGGCCAGCCAGTTGGTCAGGTACATGGAAGAGGTCTGCGCCTTGAGCTCTTCCAGGGTGGAGGCCAGCGTGCCGCCGAACACGACATCGTCCTCCTTGCCCTTCACCTTGTACTCGTGCGAAGGCCCGAGGTTGTGCGCGGCCTCGTGCAGCAGCGAGCTGATCAGCGTTTCACGCGGCGTGGTGGTGGCAAGCGCGTTGGTCGCCTTGCAGAACATGGACGACATCAGCTCGGCCTGCGTGTCGCGACTGTCGGCATCGGTGTAGAGATTGGTCATGGCGACGGTCCGCCCGCCCTTCTCCGCCACCGGTCCCCAGTTCGGCAGCGACTGGCCGATGGTGGCGCCATGCGCGTTGCGCTGGTCGCCGGCGTTGAGTACCACGTCGATGAAGTCCGGGATCTTGAAGTTCACGTCGCGCGCCTGGTACGGCTTCTTCGCCATCGCCGCCACCGCCTCTTCCATCTCGCGCTTCAGCGGATCGAGCTTCTTCTGCCATTCCAGCGATTCGGGATTGATGCGCGCCAGCTGCAGAGCGAAGCCTGCTTTCCAGGCGCAGGGTTCGTAATAGACCTCGTCGGGCGCAACGCGCACATACCACTTGCTGTTCTGCGCGTTCATCGCCACCCAGGCCTGGTTGGCGGGCTCCCAGTCGTTGCTGCGGAAGGAGTTCGCTGCCGCGGTGAGATACGCCTTGAGCGCCGCCTCGTCATCGCCCAGCTCGGAAGCGGCCGCCTCCAGCTCTCTGGCGACACTGCCCATGTCCTGGTCGTAGGCCTCGGTATACGGCTTCTTGCGGAACGTGCCGGGCTGGTCGCCGGCGACCACGGTGCTGAAGTGATCCATCAGCTCGGCCGAGTTGCGCGCCTTGGCCAGCTGCTCGCAGAACTTCGCATCGCCCTGGATATCCGGCGGATACAGCCCGACGACGCGCGGTGGCGCTTTGGCGAGCGCGTTGCACGCGGCTTCGTTCTCGGTCTTCGGCGCTTCGCAGTACGGCGACTGGTTGCGATAGAACAGCGCACGGCTGGCGCGATCGCTGTCCGGAATATCCGCTTCCATGCCGAACACGCCCTTCTGCCGGGCGTAGGCACGCTCGATGGAACGGGCCGCGTTCATCAGATGCTGCACCAAGTTCTTTTCCGCGGCCGTGGCCTGCGTCAGGTCGGTCTCGACCAGCGTCGGACGGCCCTGCGCCAGCTCCTCGATCACCAGCTTGAGGCGGGCCTGCTCGGCCGGATCGGTCGGTACCGGATCAGGCTGCAGCATCTGCTTGTAGGTGGTCTCGAACGCCCGGGTGAACTTGCCGGTGGCATCGACCCACACATCGCGCTCGCCCTGCGGAATGCCGGTGAGCACTGCCAGCTCCGCGGGCTCGAGATTGCCGTTGCCGTTGCCGTCCTCGCGCCAGAACAACGGCTGGAACAGTTCGGCGGCGCGCTGATTGAAATCGACTCGCGACATCGCGGCATAAGGGCCGGCGGGGCCGGACGCTTTGGATTGATCCCGGTTGCAGCCAGACATGGCTGTGGCCAGCACCACGGCAACGGCGAGAACGATGGGAGTACGGCGACGGGATGGACCTGTCATACGAACGCTCCTTGGACTCTTAGGTTGGCAGGGAACTGTGCCGACGCGGCAGCTGCAGCGCCGACTCGATGGTGAACGCGAAACCCTCGGGGACGATCTCCAGCTTCTTGGCGCCGTGGCGCGGCAGCGGAATGCGCGACTGGTAGCAATAATTGATGATGGCGGCGGCGATCACCGGCAGCGCGAAGCGTCGCTGCTCGACCTGGTCGCCGGAAAATCTCACCGAGAGCACCAGGCCCTCCTCGGCGCCGCGCTCGACGTTCGCCGCGACGAGCGTCGCTCGCGCCAGCTCTCCGGCACGGTCGCGATCGAGCTGCAGTAGGGCGTCGATGACGGTATCCAGCGGCAACACCAACCGTCGTATCTCGTGTATGGAGACTTTCGCCATGATTACCCCATCCTACCGCTTGTGACGTGAAGTGCCAGAAGCCGGTGGAAGTATAGTAGGCTCGCGGCCCGAACCTTGCGCAACGAATATCGAACCCATGAAGGCGTTGCTGGCCACGCCGCTTCACGACGGAACCGCAGAACGCGAATTCATCACCGGCCTGCTGCAGGCCCACGGCCTGTATGCCGGCTGGATCTGCCTGGAAGGCCAGGCCAACATTTCGCGTGCCCGCGACCTGCTGGCGGCGCAGTTCCTGGCGACCGATTGCAGCACGCTGGTCTTCGTCGACGGCGACATCGGTTTCGGTTACCAGGACCTGCATCATCTGCTGGCTTCGCCGTATCCGATCACGGGCGGGCTGTACCCGCGCAAGAGCGCTAGCAGGAACTGGGTGTGCGTGCCGCAGCCCGAAGAGCTGCCGCCGCTTGCCGAACAGCCCGACCTGCGCCGCGTCCGGCGCGTCGGCACCGGTTTTCTGCGCATCGACCGCAGCGTGTTCGAAACCATGATCGACAGCGGCCAGGCCGGCTCGTTCATGCTCGACGGCAAGCAGCTGCATCACTTTTTTCCCAGTGGCCTTCTGGACGGGGAATTCCTGTCCGAGGACTATTATTTTTGCGAGCTGGCGGCGCGTGCCGGCTTCGGCATTCATGTCGACAGCCGAATCCGGCTGCGGCACACGGGCCGGCTCGTATACCGGCACGACTGAACGATACTTGAGTTCGATTCGGAGAACCCAGACTAGTGAACAAGCATTCGGCGGGCGCGCAGCCCCTTGCCAAGGCGGTACGCCGCGTCCTGATGGCCTCGACCCTCGCTCCGCTGTGCCTGTTGTCGTCCACCGCCCTGGCACAGGAAGTCCTGCCCATCGCCGATGCCGGCGCCGACCGCACCGTGGTGGATACCGATGCCCAGCCGGGTGAGGACGTGGCGTTGGACGGTTCGGCCTCGCAGCCCGTACGCGGCACGATCAGCTCGTATGTATGGACCAACTCACAGGGTACGCAGATCGCCACCGGACCGACCCCGACGGTGCGGCTGCCCGACGGCGTCAATCCGATCACGCTGACGATCACCGAAGAACTGGGCTCCTCCTCCGCGGCGCTGCTCAGCCTGACCGCCACCACGACCGTGAACGTCACGGTGCAACCGACTTCCATTCCGGTCGCCAATCCCGGCGCCAGCCGCACCATTGCCGACACCGACGGCAAGCCGGGTGAGGCGGTCACGCTGGACGGCTCGGGCTCCACCGACCTGGACGGCACCATCGTTTCCTACCAGTGGCTGCAGGGCGAAACCACGCTGGGCAATGGCGCGGTGTTGAGCAACGTGTCGCTGCCGGACGGCGAAAACCAGATCACGCTGGTGGTGACCGACAACGTCGGCAACACCGCGTCGGCCAGCATCACGCTCACCATCGGCACCGCAAGTCCAGCGCCCAAGCCGAGCCTGGTCAATGACAGCCTCAAGCCCAACGCCCAGTCGGTCGCACGGAATCTCGACGACCTGTGCACGCGCCTCACGGACATGAGCTCGGCCGAGACGCTACTGACGCCCGAGCAGAGCGATCTGCTGGCACGCTGCGACGCCATCATCGGCAGCAATGCGACCGAACAGGCCAACGCGCTCGACGAACTCGGCGCACAGGATCTCAATGCCATTCGCGCGCAGGCACTGGTGTTCTCACGCACGCAGCACCAGGGCGTCATGGACCGTTTGCTGGCGCTGCGCGGCGGCGAACGCGGCATCTCCGTTGCGGGATTGAGCCTGAGCGTCGATGGCCGGCTCATTCCGGCGCAGCAGATTGCGCAAAGCCTCAAGCAGCTGCTCGGCGGCGGCGCCAGCTCCGACGCCGATCAGCCCGGCGGGCTGCTGGGCAACCGGCTCGGCCTGTGGCTGCGCGGCAATTACGGCACCGGCGACAAGGACGCCTCGCCTGCCGATCGCGGCTTCAAGTCCGATCAGTGGGGTTTCACCGGCGGCGTCGACTACCGCTTCGGCGAAGCGGCCGTGGCCGGCATCGCCGTCGGCTATGGGCAATCGGATCTCGATTTCCGGCCCGTGGGCCAGGGCAATCTCGACACCACCTCGTGGAGCGGCTCGCTGTACGGCTCGGCGTATCTGGGCAATTTCTATTTCGACGGCGTGTTCAACTATGCCGGCAGCGACTACGACTCGCAGCGGCGCATCCTGTACACCGAAGCAGGCACGACCGTCGACCGCACTGCTACCGGCGCCACACGCGGCAAGGCAGTGAGCGGCGGCTTATCGATGGGCTACGACTTCATCGTGGGCGGCTTCACCGTCTCGCCGACGGTGGGTTACTTCTACGTCGACACGAACATCAACGACTTCACCGAGCACGGCGCCGCGGGACTGAACCTCGCCTACGACGAACAGAATTTCCAATCCGCTACCGGCAACGCCGGCATCCGGGTGAGTTACGCCTGGAAGATGCCGTGGGGCGTGCTGGTGCCGCACCTGCGCGGCACGTACGTGCGTGAATTTGAAGATGCCACGGAAGTATTCGGTGTGCGCTTCGCCAGCGATCCGTTCGCCAGCGCCTCGAATCCGACGCCGCCCATCATCGTGCGCACCGACGAGCCGGATACTTCCTACTTCCGCTGGGCCGCGGGCCTGTCGGCTCAGTTGCCCTACGACCTCTCCGGCTATTTCGAGTACCAGCGGCTCACCAGCTTCCAGTACGTGGACTTCCAGGACTTCACGGTGGGGCTGCGCATCCAGCACGCCTTCCGCTGAGATCTCGTTATTTGCCGGCGGGCAGGCGCCCGGCGAGATTCACCAGGTAGTCGCTGAATTTCCCGCCCAGGCTTTCATGCTTGAGCGCGTACTCGACGGTGGCCTGCAGGTAGCCGAGCTTGCTGCCGCAGTCGTAGCGTTTGCCTTCGAATTCGTAGGCATAGACGCTCTCTTCGTCCAGCAGATCGGCAATGGCGTCGGTGAGCTGGATCTCGCCGCCGGCGCCGCGCTCGGTCTTCTCCAGCTTCTCGAAAATGGTGGGTGACAGCAGGTAGCGCCCGACCACCGCCAGCGTCGAAGGTGCATTCTGCGGACGCGGCTTCTCCACGATCTGCTTGATGCGGCTGACGCGACCGTCGCGCTCCTCGGTCGCAACGATACCGTATTTGTCCGTTTCGGTGCGCGGTACGGTCTCGACTCCGAGGACGCTGCCACCGCGCTCGGCATGGACGTCAGCCATCTGCCGCAGACAGGGCGTGGCAGCATCGATCAGGTCGTCGGCCAGATGCACGAAGAACGGCTCGTTGCCGACCACCGGCTTGGCGCACCACACCGCATGCCCCAGGCCCAGCGGTGACGGCTGGCGAATGTAGATGCAGCTGGCCCAGGACGGCACGATTTCCCGGAGCGTCTTGAGCATGTCGACCTTGCCCTGCGCTTCCAGCGCTTCCTCCAGTTCGTGATCGCTGTCGAAATGATCCTCGATGGCGCGCTTGGAGCTGCCGGTGATGAACACCAGTTTGCGCGCGCCGGCCTGCAGTGCCTCCTCGGCGGCGTACTGGATCAGCGGCTTGTCGACGATCGGCAACATCTCCTTGGGGCTGGCCTTGGTGGCTGGCAGAAAACGTGTGCCACGTCCGGCCACCGGGAACACTGCTGTCTGAATCTGCTTCGACTGGGTCACTGACGCATCTCCACACCTCGATACCCGATGATATCGCAGGCTGAACGCGGCCGGGATGACGCCTGTTCCTCGACAGGCGCCATCCATTCGCCGGCCGGCAATCAGCCGGCTTTCTTCTCCATACCATCGACGCGGATGTTGGCGCGATTACGCTCCAGGGTTTTCGCGCCGATGCCTTTGACCTTGCGCAGATCTTCGGCGCTCTTGAACGAGCCGTTCTTCTCGCGATACGCCACGATGGCCTGCGCTTTGCTCAGGCCGATGCCTTGCAGTTCCTTGGCGATGGTCGCTGCGTCCGCCTTGTTGATGTCTACCGGACCGGCCCACGCCAGCAGCGGCAGCAGACTGGCGATCAGCACCTGCACCGAACGGCGCGTCAGCTGGGAAACGGGATGATGGGGGCTCGACATGGCCTTCTCCTTGTGCCGTAAGTGGTTGACTGAAAGCCGGCCCGGCCAGGCGAGCCGACGCGCGTCATGCTGCGAGCGGATGCCGGTTGTCACCCCATCAATAATTGGTGATTTCGCGCAGAAAATGCCGCAATCGGCCGCTTCGACCTGTCATCCAAGCGCGTGATTGAAGTCGACCGGGTGCGGCTCACGCAGGCCCGAGACTTGCTCGTCACTCCCGCGAAAGCAGGAGTCCGTCCTGCCGATCCAGATGGATTCCCGCTTACGCGGGCATGACCAGGAACGAGTGAATCAGACCTTCCTCAAGGATTACGCTCGTCGTCCGCGGCTGCGGCGCGAGCTTTGGCCTCAGCCTGGCGCAGCGCACGGCGCAAGCGACCTCTTTCACTGAGCAGCTCCGCAACCCAGTAGACGCGCCAGGCGAGTCCGGCCAGCAGGCCAACGGTGAAGGCGACGACCAGCCCGACACCCAGCGGCGCGACCACGCGGCCGAACGCCAGCTCGATCTCCACCCGGCCGGAATTCATGGCGCTGACCAGCAGGGCCAGCAGGACCGCCAGGGCAAGGGAAGCAAGGAATAGAAAACGGCGCATACGCTGCGATGAGCCGTGACGGCTTGAAAGGGTGTCAGTCGCGGATGGCGTTGTCGGCGCCGTCGTTGACGCGCTCGCGCAGGTCCTTGCCGGGCTTGAAGTGCGGTACGTTCTTGCCGGACAGGGCGACGGTCTCGCCGGTCTTGGGGTTACGCCCCTGCCGCGGCGGCCGGAAATGCAGCGAGAAGCTGCCGAAGCCCCGGATCTCGATGCGGCTGCCCTGCGCCAGGGCGTCGCTCATGATTTCCAGGATCTGCTTCACCGCCAGCTCCACGTCCTTGGCGGGCAGATGCTTCTGCTTGGCTGCAATGAGCTCGATGAGTTCCGATTTGGTCATGCTCGGGCCCGTTGTTGTTCTTCCACGCTGTCCCGCGGTCTGGAAGCCGAAGCGCGGCGGGGACGCTCAGACGTCCCCGCCGCGAATCGGTCAGTTGGAGTCCTGGCCTCCGATGTGCTCCTTGAGCAGATCGCCCAGGCTGGTGCCGCTCGAGGATTCGCCGGCGCGGTAACCCTGCACCGCCTCGTTCTCCTCGTGGATCTCCTTCGCCTTGATCGACAGGGCGATGGTGCGGCTCTTGCGATCGACGTTGGTGAATCTTGCTTCCACCTCCTGGTCGACCTTCAGCACCGTGCGTGCATCTTCCACGCGATCACGCGACAGCTCGGACGCGCGCAGGTGGCCTTCCACGCCGCCGCCCAGATCGATGATGGCGCCCTTGGCATCCACTTCGCGCACCTTGCCGGTGACGATGGTGCCCTTGGGGTGCTCGGCGATCCAGGTCGAGAACGGATCCTTCGCCAGCTGCTTGATGCCCAGCGAAATGCGCTCGCGCTCCGGGTCGATCGACAGCACCATGGCTTCGACCTGCTGGCCCTTCTGGTAGTTGCGCACCGCTTCCTCGCCCGGGATGTCCCAGGAGATGTCGGACAGGTGCACCAGGCCATCGATGCCACCGGACAGGCCGATGAAGATGCCGAAGTCGGTGATCGACTTGATCTGGCCGGAGACCTTGTCGCCGCGGTTGAAGTTGTCGCCGAAATCCTTCCACGGATTGGACTGACACTGCTTGATGCCGAGCGAGATGCGGCGACGCTCCTCGTCGATGTCGAGCACCATGACTTCGACTTCCTGGCCGATGTGCACCACCTTGGAGGGGCTGACGTTCTTGTTGGTCCAGTCCATCTCGGAGACGTGCACCAGGCCTTCCACGCCTTCTTCGATTTCCACGAAGCAGCCGTAGTCGGCGATGTTGGTCACCTTGCCGAACAGGCGGGTGCCGGTCGGGTAGCGACGGCCGATCTGCTGCCACGGGTCGTTGCCCAGCTGCTTGATGCCGAGCGAGACGCGCTGACGCTCACGGTCGAACTTCAGGATGCGCACGTCGATCTCGTCGCCCACGTTGACGACTTCCGAAGGATGCTTGACGCGCTTCCAGGCCATGTCGGTGATGTGCAGCAGGCCGTCGATGCCGCCCAGGTCGACGAACGCACCGTAATCGGTGAGGTTCTTGACCGAGCCGCGCACCACTGCGCCTTCCTGCAGCTTCTCCAGCAGCTCGGTGCGCTCGGCGCTGTACTCCTGCTCCACCACGGCGCGGCGCGAGACCACGACGTTGTTGCGTTTCTGGTCGAGCTTGATGACCTTGAATTCCAGCACCTTGCCTTCGAGGTACGAAGGATCGCGCACCGGACGCACGTCGACCAGCGAACCGGGAAGGAACGCGCGGACGAAGTCGATCTCGACGGTGAAACCGCCTTTGACGCGGCCGTTGATGATGCCCTTGACGACTTCCTGCTTCTCGAACGCCTGTTCGAGTCGCGACCAGGTGCGGGCGCGCTTGGCCTTCTCGCGCGACAGCCGGGTTTCACCCGAACCGTCTTCGACACTGTCGAGCGCGACTTCGACGTCGTCGCCCACCGCCACTTCGATCTCGCCGCGTTCGTTCTTGAACTGGTCGACGGAGATGACGGCTTCACTCTTGAGTCCCGCATTGACGATGACGAAGTCGGGGCCGACTTCCATCACGTGGGCGGTGAGGATGGCGCCAGGCTTGATCTTCTGCGAGGCCAGGCTTTCTTCGAACAGTTGCGCAAAACTTTCGGTCATGAGTACTTCCGGGGTCGTTTCGACCCGCTGGTCCTGGCCGGCGTCCTTGACCTGTCAGGGGTTGTTACATCGAACCGCGCGTCCGGCGCGGCAACTAAAAAACAAACGTGGGCGAGACTTCGAGGCACCCGCTTCAGAACATGAAAGACACGGCCACGGCTTCCCAAGCAAGCCTCAAGGCACGGCGGCCCGACGCCTCGAACTCACTTCGCGGGAAGCCACTCTGCGGCCAGCTCCAGCACACTCGCGACGACAGCCTCGGCGCTCATAGACGTCGAATCTATGATGCGGGCGTCGTCGGCCGGCTTCAGCGGGGCTATCGGACGGCTTGCGTCGCGCCGATCGCGCTCGGCTATCTCCAGCGAAAGGGCGGCGAGGTTAGCACTCAGCCCCTTGTCTTTCAACTGGTTATAGCGCCGGCGGGCCCGTTCCTCGGGGCTGGCCGTGAGGAAGATCTTGAGGCGGGCGGCCGGAAAAATGACCGTCCCCATGTCCCGTCCGTCGGCCACCAGTCCGGGTGGGCGGGCGAATGCGTGCTGGCGCCCCACCAGGGCGGCACGCACGGCCGGCATGACCGCGACCCGGGAAGCCCCTTCTCCCGCCTGCTCGGTGCGGATGGCGACGCTGACTTCGCGGCCTTCCAGCCAGATCTGCTCGTGACCCTGGGCATCGGCGCCGAAACAGACGTCGAGGTCGCGCGCAATCTGCGCATTGGCAGCCTCGTCGGTGGCCTCCACGCCTTTCTTCTGCGCCGCGTAGGCGACCAAGCGGTACAACGCGCCGCTGTCCAGCAGGTGCCAGCCCAGGCGCTCGGCCACTTGCCGCGCCACTGTCCCCTTGCCGGAACCGCTGGGACCGTCGATGGTGATGACGGGCGCCGTCACGGTCAGCCGTGCTCGGTCAGGTTCAGGCCGGCCGAGCGCGCCGTGTGAATGAAACCCGGGAAGGAGGTGGCGACATTGGCCACGTCCTGGATGTCGATGGCTCCGGCGGCGCGCAGGCTGGCCACCGTGAACGACATGGCGATGCGATGGTCGCCGTGGCTGTGCACCTTGCCGCCGCTGAAGGCATGCCCCTGCGGGCGGCCCTGGATGCGCATTCCGTCCGGCAGAACCTCGCATTGGACCCCGAGGGCACGCAGGCCTTCGGCCATCACCGCGATACGGTCGCTTTCCTTGACCCGCAGCTCCTCCGCGCCGGTCACGATGGTCTCGCCCTGGGCGCAGGCGGCCGCAATGAACAGCGCTGGAAACTCGTCGATGGCCAGCGGCACCAGATGCTCCGGCACGTGAATGCCCTTGAGCTGTGCCGGATGCACTTCGATGTCCGCCACCGGCTCGGCGCCGGCAGAGTGATGATTCACCAGCCGCAGGTCCGCGCCCATCAGCGCCAGGATGTCCAGCAGGCCGGTGCGTGTCGGATTAATGCCGACCCCGCGTATGGTCAGTCCGGCGCCGCGACTGATGGAGCCCGCTACCAGAAAGAACGCCGCGGACGAGAAATCGCCCGGAACCTCGAGCGAACAGGCATTCAGCTGCTGCGGTGGTTCCACTGTCACCTTGCCGTCGGCCGTTTCGACCTTGCAGCCGAATGCCAGCAGCATGCGCTCGGTGTGATCGCGCGTTACCGCCGGCTCGACCACCGAGGTCGCGCCTTGCGCGTACAACGCCGCCAGCAGCACCGCCGACTTCACCTGGGCGCTGGCGACCGGCAGGTCATAATGGATGCCCTGCAGCGCCGCACTTCCCGAAATCTTCACCGGCGGCTTGCCGTTCGAGGTGGCGATCTTCGCCCCCATCAGGCGCAGCGGCGCAGCGGCGCGCTCCATCGGTCGCTGCATCAGCGAGGCATCGCCGATCAACTCGCTGTCGAACGACTGCCCGCTCAGCAATCCGGTCATCAGCCGCATGGCCGTGCCGGAATTGCCCATGTCCAGCGCATGGCCCGCCGCCTGCAGCCCGTTGAGACCCACACCGTGAACGCGCACTTCCTGCGCGCCCGGCCGTTCGACCACGACGCCCAGGGCGCGCATCGCTTTCATGGTCGCCAGGCAATCCTCGCTTTCGAGAAAGCCGCGCACGTCGGTGATGCCTTCGGCAAGGCTGCCGAGCATCAGCGCACGATGGGAAATGGACTTGTCGCCGGGGACGCGAATCGCGCCCGCCGTGGCGACCACAGGCTGAACTACGTAATGAGACATCGTTGAATGATCTACGCGGATGGTCTATGCGGGCCGGAAAATTGGTCGCAGCGCGCTCAGCATACGCCGATTCGCTACCGCGATTCCGACCGGTTCGCTCACAGCACCGCGCTCGGATACGAGCCCAGCAGCTTGAACAGCGATGCCTGCTTCTTCAGGTCTTCCAGCGCCTGCTTGAGCGGCGGCTCGCTGGCATGACCCTGTACGTCGATGAAGAACACGTAGTCCCACTTGTGCTTGCGCGAGGGACGCGACTCGATGCGAGTCATGCTGATTTTGTTGCGCGCCAGCGGCTCGAGCAGCCGATGCAGCGTGCCGGGCGACTGCGTGTCCCCACCCGAGAACAGCAGCGTGGTCTTGTCCTTGCCGCTGGCTTCGAACAGCTTGCGGCCGATGACCAGAAAGCGCGTGGTGTTGTCGGGGCGGTCCTCGATCTGCGGCTCGATGATGTTCAGGCCGTAGACCTCCGCTGCCGTCTGGCCCGCAATCGCTGCCGTGCCCTCCTCGTCGCGCGCGCGGCGCGCGGCTTCGGCATTGCTGGCCGCTGGAATGCGTTCGATGCCGGGCAGATTCGCGTCCAGCCATTGACGACATTGCGCCAGCGATTGTTGGTGCGAGCAGACGCGCACGATCTTCCGCAGATCCTGCATCCGTCCCATCAGGTTCTGATGGACGCGCAACTCGACCTCGCCACAGATCTTCAGCGGCGAGACCAGGAACATGTCCAGCGTGTTGTTGACCGTGCCCTCGGTGGAGTTCTCGATCGGCACCACCCCGAAATCGGCGTGGCCGGCCTGCACTTCACCGAACACTTCGCTGATCTCGGCCAACGGCAATGCGCGCACGGAATGACCGAAATGCTTCAGCACCGCCTGCTGCGAGAAAGTGCCTTCCGGCCCGAGGAACGCGACCTTCAGCGGTTCTTCCTGTGCCAGGCACGCGGACATGATCTCGCGGAACAGCCGCACCACTTCTTCGTTGCGCAGCGGGCCCTGGTTGCGTTCGAGAACCTTGCGCAGCACCTGCGCTTCACGCTCCGGCCGATAGAAGTCCGCGGTGTGCAGGCCTTGCGCCACTTTCCTGGCGCCGACTTCCTTAGCACAGCGGGCGCGCTCGTTCAGCAGCTCGTGGATGCGCTGGTCGATGCCGTCGATACGATCGCGAATGGCCTTGATATCCAAGGGCGCCGCAGCCGGCGCCGCCTGGGCAGAGGGTTTGGTTTTGCCGCGGGTCTTGGCCCGCGTTTTGGAGCCGGCCTTCAAGGAATGTCCTTAGAGTGAGCGAACCGCCAAGACGCCATGAATCGTGTTGAGCTGCTCCAGCACCGCAGGCGACACCGCGCCGTCGATGTCGATCAGCGTGTAAGCCAGGTCGCCACGCGACTTGTTGAGCAGGTCGGCAATGTTCAGATTCGCCGCCGCCAGCGCCGTGGAGATCTGGCCGACCATGTTCGGCACGTTCTCGTTGACGATCGACAGGCGCGTCGCACTCGTGGTGCGCGGCAGCACGGCTTCCGGGAAATTCACGCTGTTGCGGACGTTGCCGTTCTCGAGGAAATCGCGCAGCGTGTCGACGACCATCACGGCGCAATTCTCTTCGGCCTCGCCGGTCGAAGCGCCCAGGTGCGGCAGCGCCACCACTTTGGCGTGGTCCTTGAGCAGCGTGGTCGGGAAGTCGCAGATGTAAGCGCCCAGCTTGTCGCCATCCAGCGCATCCACTACAGCGTGCTCGTCCACGATGCCGGCGCGCGCGAAATTCAGAATGACGCCCTTGTCGCGCAGCAGTTTCAGCCGGTTCGCATTGACCAGATTGCGCGTGCCATCGACCAGCGGTACGTGGACCGTGACCATGTCGCAGCGGGAGAACAGATCGTCGAGCGACAGCGCCTGCTCCACGCCGGACGACAACTGCCAGGCACGCTGCACCGTGATCTGTGGGTCGAATCCCAGCACCCGCATGCCGAGCGCGTGCGCCGTGTTGGCAACTTCCACGCCGATGGCGCCGAGGCCGATTACGCCCAGCGTGCGGCCGGGCAACTCATAGCCGACGAATTTCTTCTTGCCCTTCTCCACTTCCTTGTCGAGTTGCTCGTCGCTGCCTTTCAGTCCGCGCACGTACTCCCAGGCCGGGCAGATATTGCGGGCGGCGAGGAACAGGCCCGCGATCACCAGCTCCTTGACCGCGTTGGCGTTGGCGCCCGGTGCATTGAACACCGGCACGCCGCGCTTGGAGAATTTCGCAACCGGGATGTTGTTGGTGCCCGCCCCGGCCCGCGCAATGGCTTTCACGCTGGCGGGCACGTCCATCTCGTGCATGTTGGCGGATCTGAGCAGCACCGCATCGGGATGCCCGATCTCCGAGGCCACTTCGTAGCGCTCGCGCGGCAGGCGTTCCAGCCCGCGCACGGAAATATTGTTGAGGGTGAGGACGCGGAAGCTCATCCGTGCTTCCTTTCGAATTCCTTCATGAAGTCGACCAGCGCCTTGACGCCTTCCAGCGGCATGGCGTTGTAGAGACTGGCGCGCATGCCGCCAACCGAGCGGTGGCCGGCGAGCGTCACCAGGCCGGCGTCCTTGGCTTCGGCCAGGAAGGTCTTGTCGAGCTCGGGCTTGGCCAGCGTGAACGGCACGTTCATCCAGGAGCGCGCGTCCTTCGCCACCGGGTTCTTGTAGAAGGGCGAGGCGTCGATGGTGCCGTACAGCAGCTCGGCCTTGGCGCGATTGCGCTCGCCCATCGCCGCCAGGCCGCCGTTACGCTTCAGCCACTGGAACACCAGGCCCGACATGTACCAGGCATAGGTCGGCGGCGTGTTGAGCATCGAGCCGTCCTTCGCCATGGCGGTGAAGTCGATGAAAGTCGGCGTTCCCGGCCGCGCATGACCCAACAGGTCTTCGCGCACGATGACCAGCGTCAGGCCCGCCGGACCGATGTTCTTCTGGGCACCGCCGTAGATCAGGCCGAACTTCGACACGTCGATGGGGCGCGACAGGATCGTCGAGGACATGTCGGCCACCAGCGGCACGCTGCCCGCTTCGGGCACGAAGTGGTACTCGACACCACCGATGGTTTCGTTCGGCGTGTAGTGCAGATACGTGGCGCCCTGCGAAAGCTTCCATTGCGCGACCGCGGGAATCGAGGTGTACGGCTCACCGGCATCGGCGGCGACGTTCACCTTGGCATAGCGCTTGGCTTCGCCGATGGCCTTCTTGGACCAGGCGCCGGTGTTCACGTAATCCACGACGCTGTCGGGCGTGGTGAGATTCAGCGGAATGGCGGCGAACTGGCCGGTGGCGCCGCCCTGCAGGAACAGCACCTTGTAGTTCTTCGGCACCGCCAGCAGCTCGCGCAGGTCGGCCTCGGCCGCTTCGGCGATGGAGATGAAGGCCTTGCCGCGATGGCTCATTTCCATCACGGACATGCCGGTGCCCTGCCAGTCGAGCAGCTCCTCGCGGGCTTGTTCGAGCACTTCGACGGGGAGGACGGCGGGACCGGGGCTGAAATTGAAAACGCGCATGGAACTTGACCGATGGTGAATGGATGGATTTCGGGAAGACTTTGCGGGCTACTGCGCCTCGCCGGACGCGTCCGCGTCCTCGCCGCCTTCACTGCCGTTGTCGGCGATGATGCGTTCCAGGCCGACCAGGCGGTCGCCCTCGTCGAGGCGGATCAGACGCACGCCCTGGGTGTTGCGGCCCTGCTCGGAAATGTCGCTGACCGGCGTGCGCACCAGCGTGCCGCCGGAGCTGATCAGCATGATCTCGTCGTCCGGCTTGACCTGCAGCGCGCCGACCAGACGGCCGTTGCGCTCGCTGATCTGTAGGGCGATCACGCCCTGGCCGCCGCGGCCGTGCACCGGGAAATCCTCGGCCGCAGTGCGCTTGCCATAGCCGTTCTCCGAGGCCGTGAGCACCATGCCTTCGGCATCCAGGATGATGAGCGAGATGACTTCCTCGCCCTCAGGCAGGCGGATGCCGCGCACGCCGGCGGCGTTGCGACCCATCGGGCGCACGTCGTTCTCATCGAAACGGATCGCCTTGCCGCCGCTGGAGCACAGCACGATGTGCTTGCTGCCGTCGGTGATGTCCACGCCCACCAGCCGATCGCCTTCATCCAGCTCGATGGCGATGATGCCGGCCTGGCGCGGGCGTGAGAACGCTTCGAGCGAGGTCTTCTTGACGGTGCCGCTGGCGGTGACCATGAACACGAACTTGTTCTCTTCGAACTCGTGGATCGGCACCACCGCGTTGATGCGCTCGCCTTCCTGCAACGGCAGCAGGTTCACGATCGGTTTGCCGCGCGAGCCGCGGCTGGCCTGCGGCAGCTGGTACACCTTCAGCCAGTAGAGCTTGCCGCTGCTGGAGAAACACAGCAGCGTGTCGTGCGTGTTGGCGACGAACAGCTTGTCGATGAAATCCTCGTCCTTGACCGCGGCCGCGGCCTTGCCGCGACCACCTCGGCGCTGCGCCTGGTAGACGGTGACCGGCTGCGCCTTGGCATAGCCGCCGTGCGACAGGGTGACCACCACGTCCTGCTGCTCAATCAGGTCCTCGATGGTGAGATCGGAATGGTTCGGGATGATCTCGGTGCGGCGCGCATCGCCATACTTGGCGCGGATGTCTTCGAGCTCGGCGCGAATCACCTCCAGCAAGCGCTCGGGCCGCGCCAGGATGTCTTCCAGATCCTGGATCTGCACCAGCAGCTCCTGGAACTCGGCCCAGATCTTGTCCTGCTCCAGCCCGGTGAGACGGTGCAGCCGCAGCTCGAGAATGGCCTGCGCCTGCACGTCGGACAGCTTGTAGCCGCTGCCGACGAAGCCGAACTCCTCGGACAGCCCGCGCGGCCGCGTCACCACCTGACCGGCGCGCTCCAGCATCTGCGGCACCGTGCCGGCCGGCCAGACCCGACCCATCAACGCCGTCTTCGCCTCCGCCGGGGTCGGCGATGCCTTGATGACCGCGATCACCTCATCGATGTTGGCCAGCGCCACGGCCTGGCCTTCCAGGATGTGGGCGCGCTCGCGCGCCTTGCGCAGATCGTAAATGGTGCGGCGAGTGACGACCTCGCGCCGGTGACGCAGGAACGCCTCCAGCATCTCCTTCAAAGTGAACAGCTTCGGCTGCCCGTCCTGCAGCGCCACCATGTTCATGCCGAACACGGTTTCCATCGGCGTGTGCTTGTACAGGTTGTTGAGCAGCACGTCGGCCACTTCACCGCGCTTCAACTCGATGACGATGCGCATGCCATCCTTGTCGGACTCGTCGCGCAGACCGTCGCCGGCGATGCCGTCGATGACCTTCTCGCGCACCAGCTCGGCGATGCGCTCGATCAGGCGCGCCTTGTTCACCTGGAACGGCAGCTCGGTGACGATGATGGCCTGGCGGCCCTTTTCGTCCTCTTCGATCGTGGTGCGCGCCCGCATGTACACGCGGCCGCGGCCGGTGGCGTACGCAGTGGCGATTTCCGCCGAGCCGTTGATGATGCCGGCGGTCGGGAAGTCCGGGCCGGGAATGTGCTGCATCAGCGCAGCCAGCGTCAGGCTCGGATCGTCAATGAGCGCGATGCAGGCGCTGACGACTTCGCCCAGGTTGTGCGGCGGGATGTTGGTGGCCATGCCCACCGCGATGCCGGAGGAGCCGTTCACCAGCAGGTTCGGCACCCGCGTCGGCAGCACCACCGGCTCCTGTTCCTTGCCGTCGTAGTTGTCGACGAAATCGACCGTCTCGCGCTCGATGTCGGCCAGCAGCTCCGAGGCCAGCGCCGTCATGCGGCATTCGGTGTAGCGATATGCAGCCGGCGCATCGCCGTCGATGGAACCGAAGTTACCCTGGCCGTCGACCAGCAGGTAACGCATGGAGAAATCCTGCGCCATGCGCACCAGGGCGTCATAGGCGGAAGTGTCGCCGTGCGGGTGGTACTTGCCGAGCACGTCACCGACCACGCGCGCGCACTTCACGTACGGCCGGGAGTGGACGTTGTTGCTCTCGTGCATCGCGAACAGGATGCGTCGATGCACCGGCTTCAGGCCGTCGCGCACGTCCGGCAGGGCACGCCCCACGATGACGCTCATCGCATAGTCGAGATACGACTTGCGCATCTCGTCTTCGAGATTGACGTGCAGGATTTCGCGCGCGATTTCTGCCATGTTCGGTTGGGTTGGCCAGGAGGCGATAAAGTCGCAAATGTTATCACAGACAGGGCCCTGGCCGAACTGTCAGTGCGCCTCCCAAGCTATACTCGCGCGCGGTTTTTCGCAGCCGGTGCCGAATTGGCAAGCCTCAAGGTCCCATGCAACAAGTCGACACGCTGATTGCGGCGCGCTGGGTCGTTCCGATCGAGCCCGCGGGCTGCGTGCTCGAACGACATACGGTCGCCGTCCACCAGGGCCGGATCGTGGCCGTCGTGCCGACGGCCGAGGCCGGCGAGCAGCTCACGGCACCCGAACGGATCGAGCGTCCAGGGCATGTGCTGCTGCCTGGCCTGGTCAACGCGCACACGCACGCGGCAATGACGCTCCTGCGCGGGGCGGCCGAAAGCTCGTCGCTGAAGCACTGGCTGAAAGAGCAGGTCTGGCCGCTCGAAAAGCGCTGGATCGACGCCGAGTACGTGCGCGACGGCACCGATCTGGCCATTGCCGACATGCTCACCAGCGGCACCACCTGCTTTGCCGACATGCACCTGCTTCCGGACATGGTGGCGCAAACCGCCGCGGCAGCCGGCATCCGCGCTTGCATCGGGCTGCCGGTCCTGGAGGGCGCAACCATCTGGGCCGACAGCGCCGACGAATACCTGGAGAAAGGCCTGCGCCTGCACGACGACTATCGCGACGATCCATTGATCACGACCGCCATGGCGCCCTACGCGCCCTGGGCTGTCAGCGATGAGACGCTGCTGCGCGTGCAACGCACTGCCGATGAGCTCGAGCTGCCGGTGACCATGCATGTCAACGAAAGCCGGACCGACCTGGAGCGCAACGGCGAACGCACCCTGGCGCGACTGGAACGACTGGGACTGTTGTCGCCGCTGCTGTCGGCGGTCCACATGGTTCATGTGGACGACGGCGACCTGGACCGTGCCGCCCGCGGCGGCATCAGCATCGTTCATTGCCCGCAATCCAACCTCAAGCTGGGCAATGGAGTCTGCCCGACCCCGGCCATGCACGCGCGCGGCATCAACCTGACGCTCGGCACCGACGGCGCGGCCAGCAACAACGACCTGAGCCTGCTGGACGAAATGCGCAGCGCCGCCCTGCTCGCCCGCGGCGTGTCTCACGACAGCGTCGTCTTGAGTCCGTTGGTCGACACCCCCCTGGGCGCCCACGACTGGCTGCGCGCGGCGACACTCAATGCGGCCCGAGCCCTGGGCCTGGGCGACTCGATCGGCTCGCTGCTGCCCGGCAAATGGGCCGACCTGTGTTGCATCGACCTTGGCCGGGCGCACACACAACCCGTATACGATCCGGCGGTGCAGCTGATTTACTCGGTATCGCGCGATCAGGTCTGCGATGTCTGGGTCGCCGGCCGTCGATTGCTGGCCGATGGCCGGCTCACGCGCTTGGACATCGACGACGTACTGCAGCGCGCGCAACGCTGGCAGGCGAGAATCTCTTCCCCATGAATCAGACGCATCCCCATTCTTCCGGCAAGAACCACGATCCGGCGGAGATCGCCCGCTTCGATGCCACCGCGCAGCGCTGGTGGGACCCCAAGGGCGAATTTCGGCCGCTGCACGTTCTCAATCCGGTACGTGCCGACTACATCGAAGCACGCGTCGGTGGCTTACGCGGCAAGCGCGTTCTCGATGTCGGCTGCGGCGGCGGGCTGCTCAGCGAGAACCTGGCTCGCCGCGGCGCGAACGTCACGGGCATCGACCTGGGTGTGGCCACCATCGAGGTCGCCGAGCTGCACGCACTGGAATCGGGCCTGTCCATCCACTACGCGCGCGAATCGGCCGAAGATCACGCCGCGCATTCAGCGGGCACGTATGACGTGGTCGCCTGCCTGGAAATGCTCGAACACGTTCCAGATCCGGCCAGCGTGCTGCGCGCGCTGCACACACTGGTGAAGCCGGGTGGCGACGTCGTTGTGTCGACGCTCAATCGCAATCTCAAATCCTGGCTGTTGGCCATCGTCGGCGCGGAATACGTCATGGGCCTGCTCGAACGCGGCACGCATACGTACGCGCGCTTCATCCGGCCGTCGGAGCTGGCGCGCTGGGCCCGCAACGCCGAGCTCACCGTCCTCGACATCGCCGGCCTCGAATATCACCCACTGCGGGAAACCGCCTGGCGCAGCGCCAATGTCGACGTGAACTACATGATGCATCTGCGCCGCGATCCGGAGTCCACGCGGTGAATGGCACTTTGATACTGGCGGCCGCCGCGGCGCTGTTGTTCGGCCTGTTGCTCGGCGGATTGATCGCTTCGTGGCTGAATCGCAGGCGCTCCGAGGCACTGCACGTCGAGCTGGCGGTGCTGAAATCGCAGGTCAAGACCGAGCAGCAACTGGAACAGGAACGGCTGCAAGCGCTGGAACGCGCTTCCGAGCGTCTGCAGTCCTCCTTCGAATCCGTCGCCGGCCAATCGCTGCGCGACAACAGCGAAGTCTTTCTCAGGCTGGCGCGCGAGCACCTGGGCCAGCATCAGCAAACTGCGGTAGCCGCGCTGACGCAGCGCGAGAAGGCCATCGAAGCCATGCTGGCGCCGATCCGCGAAGCACTCGGCAAGACCGAGCAGCAGATGCTGCGCATCGAAAAGGAACGCGCCGAGACGTTCGGCAGCCTGCGGACTTCGCTGGAAAGCGTGACGCTGGGCCAGCAGGCGCTGCAACGCGAGACCCGCACGCTGGTAAATGCATTGCGCCGTCCCGAAGTACGAGGCCAATGGGGCGAGCTGACGCTGCGCCGCCTCGCCGAGCTCGCCGGCATGGTGGAGCACTGCGATTTCAGCGAGCAGGTCCACGTCCGCGCCGAGGACGGCAACCTGCGGCCCGACATGATCGTGCACATGCCCGACGGCCGCGACCTGGTGGTCGACGTCAAGACGCCGCTGGACGCCTATCTCGAAGCGGTCGATGCGGCCAGCGACGAAGCCCGCAACGTGGCGCTGCGCCGCCATGCGATGGCGCTGGCCGACCGGGTACGACAGCTCGGTGCGAAGAGCTACTGGAACCAGTTCGAGAAAAGCCCCGACTTCGTGATCCTGTTCATTCCGGGCGATCAGTTCCTGTCGGCGGCGCTCGCCGAGCTGCCCAACCTGATCGAGGACGCCATCCGCCAGGACGTCATCATCGCCACGCCTTCCAGCTTCGTCGCGCTGCTCAAGACGGTGGCCTACGGCTGGCGCCAGACCGCGCTGGCGCAGAATGCCGAAACCATCCGCACGCTGGCGCAGGATCTGTACAAGCGCCTGGCCGTCTTTACCGGCCATCTCGGTCGCCTCGGCCGCAGCCTGAACAGCAGCGTCGATGCATTCAATGCTGCAGTCGGCTCGCTGGAACGCCAGGTTCTGCCCGGCGCGCGCAAGTTCACCGAGCTGGGCGTGCGTCCGGACCGCGAGATCGAAGTCATCGAGCCGCTCGACCGGCTGGCCCGGGATCCGCAGTTGAAGAAAGAGGACGAGACGCCGCAGGCCACGAAAGGAACCAACTGATATAGATTTGCCGCACCCGCTATCCTTCTCGGTCCCGCGAAGGCGCGAGCCCATCTTAGGATGGATTCCTGCCCCGCTTGCGCGAGAGCGAGCTCTTCGCGGGAATGACGGGTGGTCCGTCGCAGAATCTCCTACCGTGTTCACGCTCGATGTCTATCCCTGCTTCACTTGACGATTCGCAGATCAACCGCGCCGCGCCGCCCGGCTCGATGCGGTATTTCTCACTGCTGTACACACCACTGTCGTTACGCGACGCAGTGACCGCGCTGTACGTGATCGATGCGGAGATCCGCGAATCGGCACAGAGCGCGAACCACGATGTTGCGCATACCCGTCTGCAATGGTGGCGTCAGGAAATCGACCGGCTGGTGAATGCCAATCCGCAGCACCCGGCCACTCGCACGCTGAACGCGTTGCCCGATTTCGACCGAAAGAACTTCTCTCGCCTGCATGAGCTCATCGCAGCGGCCGATATGGATCTCGCACGCATGACTTACCTGAATCTGCGTGAGCTGCGCGCTTACTGCTCACGCAGTGGCGGAACGGTCCAGGAAATGATCGCCATGCTGCTGCTGCCAACGCCGATGGAAGAGCCGGTCCGCGTCGCGGCGAATCGCGTCGGAGTCGCTGTGCGGCAGGTGGAGATCCTGCGCGACGTGCGCCAGGATGCTTACGACGGCCGTCTGTATCTGCCGTTGGATGGTTTGGAGGAAGACGCCGTCGGCATCGAGGAGCTGCGCTCGAAAGAGTTCGGCGCCAAGACCCGCGCCGCGCTGGCTCGATTCCGCGACGCCATCGCCCCGGATCTGGAGATAGAAATCGCTGCCTTTGGCCACGACGTGCGGGCATACTTGCGCCCGCTGCTGGTCATGGCCGCACTGCACCGCCGCCTGCTCGACCGCATCGCGCGCAGCAACTATGCCGTCGCTACACAGCGCATGGAGCTGGGACCGGTGGAAAAACCCTGGATTGCCTGGCGCGCGGCGCGGCGCGCCGGCTAGCGGCACTCAACCAACATCGCCACTACCCTAACCCTGACCATGCTCGACCCCAGAACCTACATCGCGGCACCGGACCTGCTGCAGGACCGAGTCATCCTGATCACCGGCGCCAGCGATGGCATCGGCAAGGCTGTTGCACAAGCAGCGGCGGCGCACGGCGCGCGCGTCATTCTTCACGGCCGCAACGTGAAGCGGCTCGAAGCGGTTTACGACTCGATCGTCGGCGCCGGACAACCGCGCCCCTCGATTCTGCCGCTCGACCTGGAAAAGGCTGGTCCCGCCGAATACGACGCGCTGGTCGCCGCCATCGAGAAGGAATTCGGGCACCTCGACGTCCTGCTGCACAATGCGGGCATGCTGGGTGAGCGCGCACCTATCGAGCATTACGACGTCGGCAAGTGGATGCGCACCATGCACGTCAACACGAACGTGCCGTTCCTGCTGACACAGCACCTGCTGCCGCTGCTACGGAAATCGGCGGATGGGTCGATCATATTCACGTCCAGCGGCGTAGTGCCGCGGCCGCGCGCGTACTGGGGCGCTTACCTGGCGTCCAAGTGGGCCAGCGAAGGCATGATGCGGATGCTGGCGGACGAGGTGGAATCGGTGCCGACGCTGCGGGTCAACAGCATCGATCCGGGCAAGGTACGCACCAACATGCGGTTGCAGGCCTATCCGGCCGAGGATCGCAGCAAGCTGGCGGCGCCGGAAGCGATCGTCGCGCCCTACCTGTTCCTGTTCGGGCCGGACAGCAAGGGCATCAGCGGCCGGACTTTCGACTGCCAGTAACCTTGCGTCCAGCGGAGCGCGTGCGACGGGAATCGTCGGCAGCGTCGCGATCCGGCACCGGCGGACGGCTCGGCCGGTTCGATGATTTGCGGGGCTTGCCGCGGCCGTTCGACTTGGATCCCGGCCGGCGTCCCGACCGCGGGCCCTGCGGCTCGACCGGCTGTTCCAGCTGTACGAATTCGTACAGGCGCTCGACCTCCTTGTCCGACAACGCACGATGCTTGCCGCGCGGCAAGTCTCGCGGCAACTCGATATCGGCGAACTTCACCTGGATCACGCGGCTGACCTTGAGCCCGTTGGTTTCAAACAGCGCACGCACCGCTGCGCGCCGATGCGCATGCGCGGCCTCGACGCGGAACCAGCGGTTCGTACCCTCGCCGCCGGCTGGCTCGATGCTCTCGAACGCCACCGTCTGTTCGTCGAAACGAACCGTGCGCGACAGCTCCGCAGGATCGAATTCGGGAGTCGGCACCAGCACGCGCGCCACGTAAGCCGAAGGCACTTCCTCCGAACGACGCCGCAGCGCGTCCGCGAGGCGACCATCAGTGGTAAGAATCAGCAAACCGCTGTCGCCCGTCTGCATCGTGTTGACGACCAGCCAGCGCGAGCCGCGCACGGCCGGCAGCCGCTCCATCACTGTTTCTTCCATCGATTCAGACGCATCTTCGGCCGCGCGCGCAGCGACAGGCTGGCCTTGCGGTTTGTGATACGCGATGACGGCCGCTTTGCGCGCCATTCGCAGGCGCGAGGTCACGTCTTGCCCGTCCACCGCGACCCGGTCGCCTTCGCTGTAACGATCGCCCGGTTGCGCCGGTCGCCCGTTCAGCAGCACGCGCCCGTCCAGCATCCATTTCTCGATCTCACGCCGGGAACCCAGGCCATGCTGGGCAAGAAGTTTGTGGAGGCGTTCGGACATGGGTGCTGGAACCGCTGGGCGTATCGATCGCGAATGACGGAAATGCGCCGGGCGGCGCGGACTACAGCTTGATGACTACACCGGGGGCCGGGCTGCAGTCCGGCCCCCGTGGGAAAGAATCAACCTTCGCGCGGCGGTTCGCCGACAGGGCGGCTGTCATCCTGCTCGCCTTCCGGCGAGGCCACCAGCGTCGGGGCTTCGGCCTCCTCGTCGAGGAACTCGTCGCCTTCCTCACCGCCGTCCGCTGACAGCTCGGCTTCCTCGGCATCGGCCGACAGCTCCGGATCGTCCGACTCGGCCTCCGCATCGGCGGACAGCTCGGAGTCATCCGCCGACAACTCGACTTCCTCCGCATCCGCCGACAGCTCCTGGTCTTCGTCTGCCTCCTCGTCTTCGTCCTCGGGCTCGGGCTCGGACTCATCCGATGCGGCTTGCAGACCGGCCTCAGCATGCGCGACTGCTTCAGCGTCGGCGGCTGCTTCGTCCTCGGCCGCAGCCACCGGATCGCGGCCTTCGAAATTCTCGACCGCTTCCGCGAGCGTATTGCCGGCAGCCGCCTCGCCTTCGGCCGTCGCCTCGCCGCCCGGCAGCTCCAGCTGTACGCCGATGGTTTCGACATCGCGCAGTTCGGCCAGCGTGGGCAACTGGTCGAGGCTCTTCAGACCGAAGTAGTCGAGAAACTCGCGCGTCGTGCCCAGCAGCTCCGGGCGTCCCGGCACTTCGCGATGTCCGACGACGCGGATCCAGTTGCGCTCCTGCAGCGTGCGCATGATGGTCGAGCTGATCGCCACGCCGCGAATCTCTTCGATTTCACTGCGGGTGATCGGCTGACGATAAGCCACCAGCGCCAAGGTCTCCAGCAGTGCACGCGAATAACGCGACGGACGCTCCTGCCACAGACGCGAGACAACATCCATGGCGCGCGCGCGCACCTGGATACGCCAGCCGCTCGCGACCTGAAGCAGCTCGATGCCGCGCGACTCGTAGTCCGCCGCCAGCAACTCGATCGCCGTCTGCAACTGCTCGGGCGTGGGACGGTCACGCTCCTCGAACAGCTCCAGCAGCTGCTGCGTCGTCACCGGACGGCCTGCCGCCAGCAGCGTCGCTTCGATGATGTGTTTGAGATCCTGTTCGTTCATTGGCTGCTCACTTGCTCGCTACGGCTGCGGCTCGGGTTCCTGCCCGTCCGTGGCCGTCGGCGGTTCCTGATTCTCGTCCTGCCCGGTCGCGGCGGTCACGTTGTCGGCCGCATGCGATTCGGTCTCTTGCACGATTCCCTCGCCGGGCTGCGCATCGAGTGCGGCCTGCTCTTCGCTCGTGACGTCACTCTCGGCAGTGGCCTCACCGGCAGCCGCTTCGACTGCAACGTCAGACGCGTCGGCGAGTTCCTGTGCAGGCGTGGCATCGTTCACGGCAGAGGTTTCCGATTCGACCTCGGCAAGATCCGACTCGGCGGCTGGTTCGTCCGCGAGATCGTCCTCCTCGTCGAGGTCGTTCTCATCCGGATACGCGGGCTGCGCCAGCGCGGCCTGGTTCTCCGCGTCCGCGTCGGTATCGAGGCCTTCGTCCTCGCCGACGACCTTGAGATGCCGCGAGCCCGATGCCGGCCGGATGTGGATCGGCGCGTACGGCTCGGCCTGTACGATCTCGATCAGCCCTTCCTTCATCAGCTCGAGGATGGCGCTGAACGTCACCGTCACGCCCATGCGGCCTTCCTCGTACCGGAACAGGCGGGTGAACTCCATGAAAGAGGCTTCACGCAGTCCGCCCAGGATGTCGGACATGCGCTGACGCACCGACAGGCGCTCTCGCTGCACCTGGTGGTGCGCGAACATCTCGGCGCGCGACATCACGTCTTTCAGCGCGAGCAGCATTTCCTGCAGCGTCACCTGCGGCAGGATGCGCACCACCTTGCGCTCCATCAGCTCGACCGAAGTCGGTAGCGCATCGCGCTCCATGCGCGGCAACTGGTCGATGTCTTCCGCAGCTTTCTTGAAGCGCTCGTATTCTTGCAGGCGCCGCACCAGCTCCGCGCGCGGATCCTCTTCCTCGGCGCCATCAGTAGACGGCGGCCGCGGCAGCAGCATGCGCGATTTGATCTCCGCCAGCATCGCTGCCATCAGCAGGTACTCGCCAGCCAGCTCCAGCTGCAGCTCGTG
Source organism: Povalibacter sp. (assembly GCA_035556415.1). GTDB lineage: Bacteria > Pseudomonadota > Gammaproteobacteria > Steroidobacterales > Steroidobacteraceae > Steroidobacter. Next base: position 16,525 of record DATMEZ010000039.1, on the reverse strand, counting down.
CATGACGTCGATGTACTTCATGTACTGACGCGTGATCTCGGCGATCGGGATGTCGAGGATGTCGAGATTCTGGCGACGGATCAGGTACAGCAGCAGATCCAGCGGCCCCTCGAAGGCCTCCAGGAACACCTGCAGCGCGTCCGGCGGAATGTACAGATCGCGCGGCAGCTCCGTGATCGGCTCGCCGTCGACGACGGCAAAGGGCATCTCGGCCTGCTGCGGCGGTGGATCGAACTGATCTTCCGCCACCCGCTGCGAGCCGGTGTCCTCGACGAGTTTGAGTTCAGGTTTCATCGGACGGTCTTCATCGATAGTTCATGCCCATCGCCTGGTGGATCTCTTCGAGCGTACGGCGGGCCACGTCGCGCGCCTTCTCGCATCCTTCGGCGACGATGCCACGGACCAGGTCGCGGTTCTCCTGATATTCAGCGGCGCGCTGGCGGATCGCGGTGATGTCCGCGACGATCACGTCGGCGACACGCTTCTTGCAATCCAGGCAGCCGATGCCGGCGCTGCGGCAGCCATCCCATACCCATTGGCGAGTGTCGGCATCCGAGTAGATCTTGTGCAGATCCCACACCGGGCACTTCTCGGGGTCGCCCGGATCGGTGCGTCGCACGCGCGCCGGGTCGGTCTGCATGGCCTTGAGCTTCTTCGCCACCGAATCCGGCTCCTCGCGCAGCCCGATGGTATTGCCGTAGGACTTGGACATCTTGCGACCGTCCAGGCCAGGCACCTTCGGCGTCGGCGTCAGCAGCACTTCGGGCTCCACCAGGATGCTGCGGCCGGTGCCTTCGAGGGATCCGAGCAGGCGCTCACGGTCCGCCAGCGTCAGGCGGGCATTGCCGGCCAGCAGCGCGCGCGCTCTTTCGATGGCCGCCTGGTCGCCCTGTTCCTGATAAAGGCGCCGCAACTCCCGGTATTGCGTACCGTTGCGGCTGCCCAGACTCTTGATGGCTTTTTCAACTTTGGCCTCGAAGTCCGGTTCGCGGCCGTACACATGATTGAAGCGGCGCGCCAGCTCGCGCGTGAACTCGACGTGCGATACCTGATCCTCGCCCACCGGCACGTAAGCGGCCTTGTAGAGCAGGATGTCCGAGCTCTGCAGCAACGGATAGCCCAGAAAGCCGTACGTGGCCAGGTCCTTCTCCTTCAGCTGCTCCAGCTGGTCCTTGTAGGTGGGCACGCGCTCCAGCCAACCCAGCGGCGTGATCATCGACAGCAGCAGGTGCAGCTCGGAGTGCTCCGGTACCCGCGACTGGATGAAGATGGTCGAAGCCGCCGGATTCAGGCCCGCCGCCAGCCAGTCGATCACCATCTCCCAGGTGTTCGACTCCAGCTTCGAGGTGTCGTCGTAGCCGGTGGTCAGGGCGTGGATGTCGGCGATGAAGAAGTAGCACTCGTACTGGTACTGCAGCTCGGTCCAGTTCTTGAGCGCTCCGAGGTAGTTGCCCAGGTGCAGTGCGCCGGTGGGGCGCATTCCGGAAAGAACCCGTCGGTTGCTGCTGTTGATCGCGCTCAATGCTGGTCCCTTCGAACGGCGCCGCGCGTCGGGGCGGGCTCGTCCGACTTCAAGATTCGACAATTAATTGCTAGTGATTCCAATGCCTTGGAGCGTGTTCTTCAATGAGCGTACAGGCCACGCTGCAGGCGGCCAGCATTATACGCAGCTTGCACCCGACATTATTCGAAGGCGCTGACATCACCCTTGCCGCGGCGTGCGATCAGCGGCGCCGGCCCCGCCAGGTCGACGACGCTGGTGGGCTCCAGGCCGCAGTTGCCGCCGTCGATCACGGCATCGACGCTGTGGTACAGCCGTTCCTGGATCTCCCGGGCGTCGGTCATGGGCAGCACATCGCCGGGCAGCAGCAGCGTCGAGCTCATGATGGGCTCGCCCAGCTCCGCCAGGATCATGCGCGGCACCGGATGCTCGGGCACGCGGATGCCGATGGTGCTGCGGCGGGCGTGCTGCAGGCGTTTGGGCGTTTCCCGGGTGGCCGCGAGAATGAAGGTGTACGGCCCTGGCGTGAAGGCCTTGAGGGTGCGGTACTGCTGGTTACTGACGCGAGCGTACTTGGCGATTTCCGACAGATCGCGGCATACCAGCGTGAAATGATGGTGCTTGTCGGTCTGGCGGATGCGCTCGATCCGCTCCTTCGCCGCCTTGTCGCCGATATGGCAACCCAGCGCGTAGCAGGAGTCTGTCGGGTAAACCACGATGCCGCCCTCGCGGATGAGGGTCACGACCTGGCGGATCAGGCGCGGCTGCGGGTCCTTGGGATGGATCTCGAAATACTGGCTCGGCATTCGCGAACGCGGTCCTCCTTTTCAGTATGATACTCGCCCCTTCGCCTGTTCCGCGGCCTCATGCAGCTTCTGTTCGACTTCTTCCCGCTGATCGTCTTTTTCGTCGCCTACAAGTTCGCGGGGATTTTCGTGGCCACCGGCGTGATCATCGCGGCGGTGCTGCTGCAGACCGCGATCCAGTGGCTGCGTCATCGCAAGGTGAGCACCATGGCGCTGGTGTCGGCGGCGCTGGTGCTGGTGTTCGGCGGGCTGACGCTGTGGATCCATGACGAAGCCTTCATCAAGTGGAAAGTCACCGTGGTCAACTGGCTGTTCGCGGCCGGCTTCCTCATCAGCCAGGTGGTCGGCGAGCGGCCCATGATCCAGCGGCTGCTGGATGCCAGCGTCACGCTCGAACGGCCGCTGTGGCTGAAGCTGAACACCATGTGGGCGCTGTTCTTCCTGGCGCTCGGCTTCATCAATCTCTACGTCATGTACAACTTCAGCACCGACACCTGGGCCAAGTTCAAGGTGTTCGGCGTACTGGGTCTGACCGTGGTGTTCGCCCTGGCGCAGGGCGCCTGGCTGACCTCCAAGCTGCCGAAAGAGGATCCGGCCGACGCCGACTCCGCATCATGACCCGCGCCGAGAAAATCATCGAGCGGCTGCGCCGCGCGCTGGACACTGATGCCATCGAGCTGATCGATGACAGCCACCTGCACGCCGGTCACGCGGGCGCGCGTGACGGTCGCGGCCATTTCCGGGTCCGCATCGTCTCGCCGCGGTTTGCCGGCCTGCGTACGCTGCAGCGGCATCAGCTGGTCTACGGCTCGCTGGGCGAGCTGATGCAGACCGACATCCATGCGCTGAACATCGCAGCGCTGACGCCCGAAGAAGAACCAGCCGGGAAAACCGTCGGCTGACCTGCCGCTTTTGGAACATCCTGCCATTCATCACCCGAGGATCATCATGAATCGTCGCCATACAGCTTTCGCGTTCGTCGCCCCGCTGCTGCTGCTGGCCGCCTGCGGCAAGGCTGCGGCTCCCACCAGCGCGACTCCCGCGGAATCGATCGCCACCATCAACGGCAAGTCGATCAGCAAGGGCCAGTTCGACCTGTACGTCGCCAATGTCGCACGCCAGTCCGGCGGTGAGGTGACCGAAGAGCAGAGAAAGGAACTGCTCGACCAGTTCATCGGCATGCAGCTCGCCGCCCAGGCTGCCGAGCAAGCCGGCATCCAGAAAGAGCAGAAGGTCGAGGACCAGCTGGCGCTGGCGCGCCTGAACGTCATCGTCGATGCGGGCCTGACCAAGTACCTGGACGAGCATCCAGTGACCGACGCCGAGCTCAAGCCGGAGTACGACGCGCAGGTCGCAGCGATGCCGCGCGAGTACCACGCTCGCCACATCCTGGTCGAGGACAAGGCCACCGCTGACGCCATCACCAAGGATCTCAAGGGCGGCGCCGACTTCGCCAAGGTCGCCGAGGAGAAGTCCAAGGATCCGTCCGGCAAGACCGGCGGCGACCTGGGCTGGTTCACGCTCGACACCATGGTCAAGCCGTTCGCCGACGCGGTGCTGGCACTCAAGCCGGGCCAGCTGACCGAGCAGCCGGTGCAGAGCCAGTTCGGCTGGCACGTCATCAAGCTGGAAGAGTCCCGCGCTCCGTCGCCGCCCGCCTTCGACGACGTGAAGGACCGCGTGAAGGTGCTGGTCCAGCGCAAGCGCCTGCAGAACTATCTGGAAGAGCTGCGCAAGGGCGCGAAGATCGAGAAGAAGATCTGACGAGCCATGAGCACTGTGGCTGCGAGCTGCGGCCACAGTGCTCTTTTCAGCCAGACAGTCCGCCGGATTCGGATTGCAGAGATGGCTCTCGTTTGAGAGTGTGCAGTTCCGAGGGGTGTCTCGTTTCGGGACCACCGTGAACCCCTCCCTGGGGGCTGCCACGAAAACATCCTGTTTTCGAGGCTCCCGAAACGAGACACCCCTACCGGAACCGCAGAGACTTGTCGTGCCGTGGCGCTCGGAGAGCACGCCTCCGGAAAAGATTAGGAATCGTCGCTTTCTTTCGAGCGTCGTTTCCATCACGGCTGGCTACGCAGCGACCTCGATATATTCGACACGGCTGGAAGGCTGAGGGACCCGGACTGCCATCTTCTCGCAGTCCCTCCAAGTGAAGCTCGATCGCCGTACGAATCGCCTGCTCGACTTCCGGAAACGGTTGCGCCTGCCGCCACGCAGCCCGGCAGATCTGGAACGTATGCAGAGTAATTGTTACCGGAGGTGCAGTACTTCAGAGACTTTCATCCTTGAAACCCTCTCGATTCCGGCGCTCCTGCGGCTACCGGCTGTCAGTCACGGCTCTCCCAACAGTTTCTTCAATCCTGCCTCGTCCAGTATCTCCACGCCCAGCTCCTGCGCCTTCTTCAGCTTCGATCCGGCTTCGGCGCCGGCCACCACGTAGCTGGTCTTCTTCGAGACGCTGCCTGAGACCTTGCCACCGAGTGCGGTGATCCGGTCCGTTGCCTGGTCGCGGCTCATGTCTTCGAGGGTGCCGGTGAGCACGAAGGTCTTGCCGCTCAGCGTGCCTTCGGTTGCAACCGCGCGCGGTGCCTGCGCCGGCCACTCCACGCCCTGCCGTCGCAGATCGTCGATCACTGCGCGGTTCTGCGGCTGCTGGAAAAAGTGGAACACGTGAGCGGCCACTACGGGACCGACATCCGGGACTTCCTGGATGGTTTCCTCGGTGGCATCGAGCAGCGCTTCCAATGTGCCGAAGTACGCCGCCAATGCAGCGGCGGTGGCTTCGCCGACATCGCGGATTCCGAGCGCATACAGGAAGCGTGCGAGCGTCGTCTTCTTGCTATGTTCGAGCGCGGCCACCAGATTCGCCGCGGACTTCTCGCCCATGCGATCCAGTTCCGCGAGCTGCTCGGCGGTGAGCTGGTATAGATCGGCCGCACTGCGTACCGGCTCGCCACCCGGAACACCGCTGTCGACGAGCTGGTCGATGATCTTGCTGCCGAGTCCTTCGATGTCCAGCGCCCGGCGCGAGGCGAAGTGGCGTAGCGCTTCTTTTCGTTGCGCCGCGCAGAACAGACCGCCAGTGCAACGAGCGACGGCCTCGCCCTCCTCACGCTCGACGTCGGAACCGCAGACCGGGCATTTCGCCGGCAGCTGCACTTCGTGCGCCGTTGCCGGCCGGCGCTCGAGCATCACCTTGACGATTTCCGGAATGACGTCGCCGGCGCGGCGGATCACCACGGTGTCGCCGATGCGCACGTCCTTGCGACGCACTTCGTCCATGTTGTGCAGCGTTGCATTGCTTACGGTTACGCCGCCGACGAACACCGGCTCGAGCCTGGCCACGGGCGTCAATGCGCCTGTGCGACCGACCTGGAACTCCACGCCGCGAACTACGGTGTTCTCTTCATGTGCAGGGAATTTGTGCGCAATCGCCCAACGAGGTGCGCGTGCGACGAAACCGAGATCGCGCTGCTGCGCAAACCGGTTCACCTTGTAGACGACGCCGTCGATCTCGTACTTGAGCTGCCCGCGTTGTGCGCCGATGTCGCGGTAATACGCGAGGCATCCTTCCGCGCCCTGCACCACACGCAGCAGCGGCGAAATCTTGAAACCCCACTGACGCAGCTGTTCGAGCGATTCGCTGTGTCGGGATGGCAACTTCCAACCTTGTGTTTCGCCGACTCCATAGAAGAAAACATCGAGCGGACGGCTCGCCGTCAAGCGCGGATCCAGCTGACGCAGACTGCCGGCAGCGGCATTGCGCGGATTCACGAACACTTTCTCGCCAGCTGCCAGTGCGCGCTCGTTCATCGCTTTGAAGCCGGCGATGGTCATGAAGATCTCACCGCGAACCTCCAGCACTTCGGGCGCCGATCCTCGCAGGCGTACGGGCACGGCTTTGACCGTACGCACGTTGTGAGTCACGTCCTCACCGCGCGTTCCGTCGCCGCGCGTCGCCGCCTGTACCAGGCGACCGGATTCGTAACGGAAGCTCACCGCAAGGCCGTCGAGCTTGGGCTCCGCGGCATATTCCACCGTGTCGACATTGTCGAGCCGCTCGCGCACGCGTCGGTCGAAGTTGACGAGATCCTCCTCGGTGAACGCGTTCTCCAGCGACAGCATCGGCGTGGAATGCACCACTTCGCGCAGCCCGCTGACGGGCGTGGCCCCCACCCTCTGCGTAGGTGAATCAGGCGTGATGAGATCCGGATACTGAGTTTCGATACCGATCAGCTCGCGCAGCTGGCGGTCGTACTCGGCATCGGAAACTTCCGGATCGTCGAGAACGTGGTAGCGATAGTTATAGCGATCGAGCTGCTCGCGCAATTCGCGGGCACGCTTTGCGGGTGTGGCGGACGCAGGCATTGCGGGCCGTTGATGTCGAAGCGGCTAGTGTGCCGGCGGCGAAACCGGGCTGCGATGAGCCGCCTCGCGACCCGGTGCGCGCTCGAACTCCACGATCTCCTGCCGCAGACGATCGATGCGATGCACGGTGAGCGGCACGCCGCGATCATCCTGCAAGGTGCCGCCGAGGGCTTCCTGCAAGCGCTTGCCACAGGCAACCAGATCGTGCAGCGCCTGCACGCCGACCACCGGCCCCGGGAGCTGCGCGAACAAGGTGACGCCGGGATAGCTCAGGCCCTGCATCTTCTCCAGATCGAAGGTGCCCGGCTCGACCATGCTGGCGACGCTGAAAATGCTGACGCCGTCCTCGTGCAGACGATGGAACACATCGTACTTGCCATGCTCGAGCCGCTCGGCTTCCAGTGTCTGCCGCAGTTGTTGACCAGAGAAGCGATCGGACGAAGCGGCCAGACGCAGCGCGATGATCTTGCGCCGCTCGATGCGACGCGGCGCTGGCGTCTCGCTCATCGAAAGGGTTGGCGCGGCGGCCTGCGGCTCACGCGCCGGCAGCTCCTCGGTGACCGCGCTGTCGACAGCCGGCTCCTCCAAATCGGATTCCATCGGCTCGAGCTCGCTGAATGTCGGCTCCACGCGGCCACGACGCGAATCGGTGGCCGCAGGTGCGGGACGTTCCGGTTCTGCGTCGACGGCGCCACGCTGCATCGCGGGCTCGTCCTCGTCCGTCTCTTCTTCCTCGTAAGAAGGCGGTGGCAGCCGATCGTGAAGCGCCGCTTCGTGCGTCGCCAGCTGCGGTTCCGGCCGCAGCTGCATTCGGTTTTCTTCCGGTTCCGAGGATTGCCGGCTGCTGCGCCGTCCCCAGAAGTAGACCCCCGCCAGCAACACGACTCCGAAGACGATCAGTATCCAGCGCAGCTCGCTCATTGACATCGCCTGCCGTTACATCGCAGCCATCCGAACCGCCTCGTCCACGTCCACCGCTACCAGCCGCGACACGCCCGGCTCGTGCATGGTCACGCCGATGAGCTGCGAGGCCAGCTCCATCGTGCTCTTGTTGTGGGTGATGAAGATGAACTGCACGCGGCTGGACATCTCCTTCACCGTATCGCAGAAGCGGCCGACGTTGTTGTCGTCCAGAGGCGCATCCACCTCGTCCAGCAGACAGAACGGCGCCGGGTTGAGCTCGAAGATCGAGAACACCAGCGCCACCGCCGTGAGCGCCTTCTCGCCGCCCGACAGCTGGTTGATGGTGCTGTTGCGCTTGCCTGGCGGCCGCGCCATGATCGAAACGCCGGCGTTGAGGATATCCTCGCCGGCCAGCTCCAGGTAGGCGTGTCCGCCGCCGAACAGGCGCGGGAAGCGCTCCTTCAGGCCGGCGTTGACGCGGTCGAAGGTGTCCTGGAAGCGCGCGCGGGTCTCGCGATCGATCTTGCGGATGGCTGTCTCGAGCGTTTCCAGCGCTTCGGTCAGATCCTTGAACTGCCGGTCCAGGTATTCCTTGCGCTCGGACTGTTCCTTGAACTCGTCGATGGCCGCCAGGTTGACCTGGCCCAGCCGCTCGATCTTCTGCGACAGGTCCTGCAGCGTCTGCTCCCAGACAGACACGTCCGCCTCGGGCGGCATTTCCTGATAGACGGTGGCGAGATCGAACTGGGTGGCCTGGAACTGTTCCAGCAGCGTCTCGCGCCGGACCTTCAGCTCCTGCGCAGCCATGCGCACGTCCTCGAGACGGGTGCGGGCTTCATCGATGCTGGTTTCGGTCTCCAGGCGTCGCTGATCCAGCGCGCGCATCTGACCTTCGGCGCCTTCGAGCGTCTCACGCGCAGCGGAAAGCTCCTGCTCGACTTCGAGACGCTGCTGCAGAAACTCTTCCAGCTTGGCAGCGAGTTCTTCCAGTGGCGCCTCACTTTCGGCCAGCTGACTGGTGAGTTCGTCGCGCCGCGCGGTCATCTGCTCGAGCTGATGCTGCAGTCGTTCCAGACCGTTCGAGATGGAGGTCAGAGCGGAGCGCTTGGATTCGACCTTGATGGCGACCTCTTGCGCGCCATCGCGATCGGCCTGGGCCTGCGAGCGCTTGTAGGACAGGTTCTGGCGCAGCTCATCGCGCTGCTGTTCCAGCGCGACACGCGTCGACTCGAACCCAGCCATCTGCTCCAGGCCTTCTTCGAGGCGCGCGCGGGCAGCATCGACCGACGATTCCGCACTCTCCCGCTCGGTGGCCAGCTCGGCCGTTTCGGCTTCGATCTTGCGGACGCGCTCGGCGGTCTGCTCGGCCTTGGACTGCAGCGAAGCAGCCTGGGCGCTCAGCTCGCTCTGCGAGCGGTGCAGACGGTTCACATCCGCCTGCAGCGTGTCGCGGCGACCTTCGAGCTCCACCAATCGCTCTCGCGCTTCGGCAGCCTGCGCCTGCAACGATTCCTGACGTTCATCGGCGGCACTTACGGCTTCGCGCAGCTCGCGCATCTCCTTTTCGCGGCCGATGACGCCGGCATGCACGTCTTTGTCGCGGCTGACACGCAGCCAGTCACGACCGATCCAGATACCGTCGCGTGTAATCACGGATTCGCCGTTGAGCAGCGTGTGCCGCTGGGCGAGCGCTTCCTGGAGACCATCCACGGCGATGATGCCGGTGAGCAGCGCAGAAATGGCTGCAGGCCCCTGCACGCGCGCCAGCAATCTGCCGGAATCGACCGCGGTCGAGGCTGCGCCGCCTTCCGAATAGAAGCTGACCGCGCCGACCTGCAGAGAATCCAGGCGCGTGGCGATGGAGTCGATGGCATCCACCGATACCGATTCGAGATACGAGCCCAGCACCGTTTCGACCGCCCGCTCCCAGCCCGGCTCGACCACCAGTTGCTGCGCCAGGCGCGGACGCTCATGCAGCGAATTGGTCGTGAGCCATTCCGAAACCTTGCCTTGCGCCAGACCCAGCGCAGCCTGCTGCAAGGCCTGCAATGACAGGAACCGGCCTTGGGCTTCCTGCAGCTCCTTGCGATTGCTGTCAGCCGACGTCAGCAACTGGCGTTCGCGTTCGCGCAACTGTTGCAGCTCTTCGGTGACTGCCTGGAGCTGGCTGGTCGCCGACTCGCTGGCGCCGGCCGCCTGCAGCTCCTGCTCCTGGAGTGCGGCGATGCGCATTTCGATATCCGCCGTCCCGAGCGTTGCGAGCTCCGCGGTCAACCTGTCACGCTGCGTCGTGAGGCGCTGCAACTGATGTTCCAGCTGCTCGATGCGGGCGCGCTCGACCTGTGTCTTCTCACTGGCGGCGCGCGATTCGCGGTTGAAGTCTTCCCAGCGTTCCTGCCAGTCCTGCATGGACTCTTCGACCTGCGACAGCGCCTCCGCCGAGGCGTGCTCGCGTTCGCGTGCTGCCTCCAAACCCGGCTCGAGCTGCTCGAGATCACGCCGCAGCTCGTCGATCTGCCCCTGGTCGCGGGTCAGGTGCAGCGTCGCTTCGGCAGCACCGCGCTCGGCCTGTTCCAGGTCGTGTTTCTGGCGCTGGCGCAATTCGCGGCCGTGCTGGATGGACTGTTCATTGCGCGAGATCTCGGCGCCGATCTGGTAATAGCGTCCCTGGACCGCGTTCAGCGTTTCGGACTTTTCGGTGAACTCCTCGCGCGTTGACTCGGTCGCCGCTTCGATGGAGCGCAGCTCGGCGATCAGCGCCTGCATCTGGGTGTCGCGCTCGCGCAGGATGCCTTCCTTCGATTGCGAGTCCTGCTCGATCACGCGCAGGCGCAAGGCGAGCAGCTCGGCCGTCAGCTTGCGCTCGTCCTGCTTCAACGTCTGATAGCGCCGCGCCGTGGCGGCCTGGCGTTGCAGGTGGCGCAGCTGCTTCTCGACTTCCTCGCGGACGTCGCTCAGACGCTCCAGGTTCTCCTTGGTGTGCGAGATGCGATTCTCGGTCTCGCGGCGCCGCTCCTTGTACTTGGAGATGCCGGCGGCCTCCTCGATGAAGCCACGCAGCTCATCGGGGCGGGCCTCGATCACGCGCGAAATCATGCCCTGCTCAATGATGGCGTAGCTGCGGGCGCCCAGGCCGGTGCCGAGAAACAGCTGCGTGATGTCCTTGCGACGGCAGCGAATGCCGTTCAAGAAATACGCGGAGGTGCCGTCGCGCGACACCACGCGCTTGAGCGAAACCTCGTTGTACCCGGCGTACTGGCCCGCCAGCGTGCCGTCGGAGTTGTCGAACACCAGCTCGACCGAAGCCGTGCCCACCGGCTTGCGCGAGCTGGAGCCGTTGAAGACCACGTCGGCCATGGAATCGCCGCGCAGGTGCTTGGCGGAGATCTCGCCCATCACCCAGCGCACCGCGTCGATGATGTTGGACTTGCCGCAGCCGTTCGGCCCGACCACGCCGATCAGGTTGCCCGGCAGGTTGACGGCGGTCGGATCGACGAAGGATTTGAAGCCGGCCAGCTTGATCTTGTTGAGTCGCATCAGGTTCCGCGAGAAGAGAGGGAAGAATTTGGCGCGGTAGTGTACTTAAAACGTGCCGGCGCACGCAGCCTAATGTGGAGCCGCGGCAGCCACGCTGGAGACGGTGTCGGACCAACCCTCGAGCTGCGCGCACCCGGCGCGTCGCGGGACGGCCCAGTCTGCCGCAACCGACAGTATCAGCAGGAAAAAATCGGTCTTTCCCATGCCTCTGTACGTGCCATGCCGCGTCTGTATAATCGCGGCCCTTCGTTGGAATTGACCCTGAAGTGTCGACTGCCCTGGACTGCTCGATGTTGAGGTGAGTGGAGGCTCTAGATGCCCGCAAAGAAACCGGCTGCCAAGGCGACCAAGGCCAAGAAGACTGTCGTCAAGAAAGCTGCCCCTGTAAAGAAATCGGCACCTGCCAGGAAACCCGCTGCAGCCCGCAGCAAGCCCGCGCCGGCGCGTCCGGCCGTGAAATCCGTGGCCAAACCGGCCGCGAAGACGCCCAAGCCCAAGCCCAAGGCAACCCCGACCGCCGTGCCCAAGGAAGTGGCCGCGGCCGCGCCCAAGCCGGCCGAGAAGATCCCAACCGCCCCCAGAGCCCAGATGCCCGCAAGACCTGTAGTGAATCGCCCTCTCGACATCGACCAGAACACGGCCAACGAGTTCGACGACAGCGAAGGCCAGGAGATCTCCGGTCTCAACCTGCTGGCCGGTCCGCGCAACGTCAAACCGTACGTTGCGCGCCGCGGCGAGCAGTACATGAGCAAGGAGCAGCTCGATCACTTCCGCAACATCCTGGAGACCTGGAAACGGGACCTGATGCAGGAAGTGGATCGCACCGTGCTGCACATGAAGGACGAAGCCGCGAACTTCCCCGATCCGAACGACCGCGCCACCCAGGAATCCGAATTCAGCCTGGAGCTGCGCACCCGCGACCGCGAACGCAAGCTGATCCGCAAGATCGAGGAAGCGATCAAGCGCATCGACGACGGCAGCTACGGCTACTGCGTGGAAACCGGCGAAGAAATCGGCGTCAAGCGCCTGGAGGCCCGCCCGGTGGCGACGCTGTCCTTGGAAGCGCAGGAACGCCGCGAACGGCGCGAGAAGCAGTACGGCGATCGGGACGACCGCTACCGCTGATCGGCAGCCAGCGCCGCACCGCTTGCCTGCCTATCGCGGCCGCTTCGCCCCCTCGCCCACCGGCCCGCTGCATTTCGGGTCGCTGGTCGCTGCCGTCGCCAGTTATCTGGCTGCACGGCAGGCCGGCGGCGAGTGGCTGGTGCGCATCGAGGATCTCGATCCGCCGCGCGAGCAGCCCGGCAGCGCCGACCAGATCGTCGCGGCGCTGGCCCGGCTGGGCTTCGAATGGAATGAGTCTATCGTTCGCCAGAGCACCCGCCGCCCGCTTTACGAGGACGCGGTTCAGCGCCTTCTCGCGGCCGGTGACGCCTTCAGATGCTCGTGCAGCCGCGCGGAAATCCAAGCCGCGGTTACCAGCACAGCCGCATCCGGCGAGGAGCTTCGCTATCCTGGATGGTGCCGCGCTGGAATACGCATGCCAGAACGTGCAACGGCCGTCCGCTTCCGTACTCCACCCGGCGATGTAGCCTTCCAGGACCAGATTCAGGGCGTGACCCACGTCGACGTCGCGGCTGAGGTCGGCGATTTCGTCATTCAGCGCCGCGACGGATGGTTCGCCTACCAGTTGGCCGTGGTCGTCGACGATGCCGCACAGGGCATCACCCACGTGGTCCGGGGTGCCGACCTTCTTCGTAACACGCCGCGCCAGTTGTTACTTCAACAGGCTTTGGGGGTGCCACATCCCGCATACGCACATGTGCCGGTAGCCACGGACCGTAACGGCGTCAAACTCTCCAAATCGGAGGACGCTGCGGCAATCGATCTGGCGCGGCCGAATGGGGAGCTATGGCGGGCGCTGCGGTTTCTGCAACAGGATCCTCCGCGCGAATTGCTCGAGGGCAGTCTCGCCGAGCTATGGAATTGGGCCATCGTTCATTGGACGACCGCACCGATACGCGGCATGCGCAGCGCACCGGTAACTGACGCCTGAGCGGCTCGCCGCGCCAGGCACCCGGCCAAGGATGCATTAGTATGTTTGCGCCTTGAGTTACGACCGGTTCTTTGGCTCCTAAGCAGTATGAGGAGCGCCCATGATCGAGCCGAGAGTCATCAAGAAATACCCGAACCGGCGCCTCTACGACACGGTAGAGAGCCGCTACATCACGCTGGCCGACATTCGCCGGCTGGTGATGGACAAGGTCGACTTCGTCGTCATCGACAAGAAATCCCAGGAAGACATCACCCGCTCCATCCTGCTGCAGGTGATCGCCGAGCAGGAACACAGCGGCGAGCCGCTGATGAGCCAGGATTTCCTGTCGCAGGTGATCCGCTCCTACGGCGGCGCGATGCAGAGCTTCGTGGGCAGCTATCTGGAGCAGAGTCTGAAGCTGCTGGCCAGCCAGCAGCAGCAGATCCGCGAGCACATGCGCGGCACCATGGGCAGCGACGCTTTCGACACCATCACCACGCTCACGCAGCAGAACCTGGAGCGCTGGCGCTCCATTCAGGACGACATCTTCCGGGCAATGAGCGTCAGCGGTGCGACGAGCGGTTCGCGCAGCAAGGAACGCGACGACGAGCCGGAAGACGAGCCGGTGGAAAAGCGGGTCTGAGACTTCAAGAATCGCCGGGAGCGATTTGCGACATCGCGCAGCGATGGCCCGCCTGAGTGGCGGCCAGAGATGGCGGCCGCAAAAAAGCCCCGCCATCATCGATGGCGGGGCTTGGATTCAGCCGGCAGCGCGAGGCTGAGCCTTACTGGGCTTTCAGGCCTCGTCGACGTTGCGCATGCTCAGGCGTACGCGACCCTGGCGGTCCACTTCGAGCACCTTCACGCGCACCACGTCGCCTTCCTTGAGCTTGTCGCTGACGCGCTCCACGCGTTCGTCCGAGATCTGCGAGATGTGCACCAGGCCGTCCTTGCCCGGCAGGATGGTGACGAACGCGCCGAAATCCATCAGGCGCGCGACGCGGCCCTCGTAGATGCGGCCCACTTCGACTTCAGCCGTGATCAGCTCGATGCGCCGCTGCGCTTCGCGGCCCGAGGCGCCGTCGACCGAGGCGATCTTGACCGTGCCGTCGTTCTCGATGTCGATCGAAGTGCCGGTCTCTTCGGTGATGGCGCGGATGACGGCGCCGCCCTTGCCGATGACTTCGCGGATCTTCTCCGGATCGATCTTGATGGTGATGATCGAGGGCGCCCACTCGGACATCTTGGCGCGCGGCGCGGCGAGCACCTTGTCCATCTCGTCCAGGATGTGCAGCCGGCCGGCTTTCGCCTGCTCCAGCGCCACCTGCATGATCTCCTTGGTGATGCCGTTGATCTTGATGTCCATCTGCAAGGCGGTGACGCCACTGCGGCTGCCGGCCACCTTGAAATCCATGTCGCCCAGGTGGTCTTCGTCGCCGAGGATGTCGGTGAGCACCTGGAAGCGCTCGCCTTCCTTCACCAGGCCCATCGCCACGCCGGCCACGGCTGCCTTGATCGGCACGCCGGCATCCATCAGCGCCAGGCTGGTGCCGCAGACGCTGGCCATGGAGCTGGAACCGTTGGATTCGAGGATTTCCGAGACCACGCGGATCACGTACGGGAAGGTGGTCATGTCCGGCATCACGGCCGAGATGCCGCGGCGGGCCAGGTTGCCGTGGCCGATCTCGCGGCGCTTCGGCGAGCCCATCATGCCGGTCTCACCGACGCTGAAGGGAGGGAAGTTGTAGTGGAGCATGAACGGCTCTTTGCGCTCGCCGGCCAATGCGTCGATGATCTGCGCGTCGCGGCCCGTGCCCAGCGTGGTCACGACTAGCGCCTGCGTCTCGCCGCGGGTAAACAGCGCCGAACCGTGGGTGCGCGGCAGAGCGCCGGTGCGGATCGAGATCGGGCGGACCGTCTTCATGTCACGGCCGTCGATGCGCGGCTCGCCCGCGATTACGCGGTTGCGCACGATGCGGTATTCGAGATTCGCCAGTTCCTTGGACACGTCTTCGGGCTTGTGGGCCGGGGCTTCGCCGGCAGCCAGCGCCGCGAGGGCAGCCTGCTTCACTTCGCCGACGCGCGCCTGGCGCTCCTGCTTCACCGTCACCTTGTAGGCGTCGGACAGGCTAGCTTCGGCCTGGGCGGCCACGGCTGCTTCCAGAGCGGCATTCGCCGGGGCCGGCTGCCAGTCCCAAGCGGGCTTGCCCGCTTCGGCCTTGAGCTCGTTGATGACCTTGATCGCCGCCTGCTGCTGCTGGTGGCCGAACACCACCGCGCCGAGCATCACTTCTTCAGACAGGTTGTCGGCCTCGGACTCCACCATCAGCACGGCTTCGGAGGTGCCGGCGACCACCAGGTCGAGCTTGGAGGTCTTGAGCTGGGTGTTGGTCGGATTCAGGACGTACTGGCCGTCGATGTAGCCGACGCGCGCGGCGCCGATCGGGCCCTGGAACGGCACGCCCGACAGGGCGAGCGCGGCCGAAGCGCCGAGCATGGCAGCGATGTCCGGATCGATATCCGGGTTCACCGACACCACCGTGGCCACCACCTGGACCTCGTTGAGGAAGCCTTCCGGGAACAGCGGCCGGATCGGACGGTCGATCAGGCGCGAGGTCAGCGTTTCCTTCTCCGAAGGACGGCCTTCGCGCTTGAAGAAGCCGCCGGGGATACGGCCCGCGGCATAGGTCTTCTCGACGTAGTTGACGGTCAGCGGGAAGAAGTCCTTCTTCGGGTCCGCCTGCTTGCGCGCAACGGCCGTGACCAGCACGACGGTCTCGCCCATCGAAACCAGGACGGCGCCGTCGGACTGGCGCGCCAGCTCACCGGTTTCCAGGGTGACCTGGTGCTGACCAAAAGCAAAAGTTTTCTTGATTGCGCTCACGATACTTCCTACCGGCAGGCGGAATTGATTAGGACGAGTGATGCTGGGGCGGGACGAACGCGGGCAGAGGCGTCATCCCTTGGGTCCGCGGTCAGCGCCGCAGACCGAGGCTGGCGACGATGGCCTGATAACGCTCGGGCGTATTGCTCTTCAGGTAGTCGAGGAGCTTGCGGCGCTGATTGACCATCTTCAGCAGACCGCGACGCGAGGCGTGATCGCGCTTGTGAGCGACGAAGTGGCCGCCGAGCTCGTTGATGCGCGCCGACAGCAGCGCGATCTGCACTTCCGGTGAACCCGTGTCGTTCGCATTGCGGCGATATTGCTCGACGATTCCGCTTTTTTGCTCGGTCGACAGTGACATCTTGCTCGATCCTAATGACTTGAATTTCGATTGGGGGGCCGTTTAAGAGCCGCATATTGTACGCGCGGGCACCGGGCGATCTCAAGCAAAACTCCCTGAAATCCTAGGCCTACGTGCACCTTTGGCG
>DATMEZ010000038.1:0-3989 GCA_035556415.1 Povalibacter sp. | reverse complement strand
GTCATCGTCGCCGTGCATCACCAGCGTCGGTACGGAGATCGCACGCAGGTCGTCGGTGAAGTCGGTCTCGGAGAAGGCCTGGATGCAGTCGTACTGTGCCTTCGCGCCGCCGAGCATTGCCTGCCGCCACCAGTTCTGCCGGACGGGTTCCGACAGCGGATTCCCGTCGCGGTTGAAGCCGTAGAACGGTACCGGAAAGTCCCAGTAGAAGCCGGCGCGACTGGCTGCGAGCTGTGCGCGAAGGTCGTCGAAGACCTCGATGGGCAAGCCACCGGGGTTCGCCTCGGTCTTGACCATCTGCGGGGGCACCGCACCGATCAGAACGAGCTTGGCGACCCGGTCGGCTCCATGGCGCGCAACGTAACGCGCGGCTTCGCCGCCGCCGGTGGAGTGGCCGATGTGAATCGCGTCCCGAAGGTCCAGGCGCGAGGCCAGTGCCGCGACGTCGGCGGCGTAGGTATCCATGTTGTTTCCGTTCACGCTCTGGCTGGAGCGCCCGTGTCCGCGGCGGTCATGCGCAATGACGCGGTAGCCCTGTTCGAGGAAGAACAACAGCTGCGCATCCCAGTCGTCGCTGCAGAGCGGCCAGCCATGGTGGAAGACGATGGGCTGACCACGTCCCATGTCCTTGTAGAAGATCTCGGTACCGTCTTTGGTGATGATGGATGTCATGTCGGGGATCCTGTGTTGGGGAAGGTGGTGCCAGGATGGGCTTCCACGGCGCGATCGAACTCGCGGCCAAACGCTACGCGCAGCCATGCATGGTCGGTAGGCATTCGGCGTTGTGCACTGTGTTGAACCGGCAGCATCAATCCGTGTGCCGGAAGCGCGTGACCCGTGACGCGCGGCTATTGGTGCGCGCAGGTCAACGCGATGTATTCCGTTGCCGTCTGTTTCCTCCTCCGCAGGCTCCATAAGGTGGGCGCCCCTGACGATTACTGGGTGCGGCGGAGAGCGCCCCCTGGACTGGAGCGAATGCAATGAAAACCCTCACTGGAAAGGTTGCGCTGATCACGGGCGGCAACAGCGGCATTGGTTTGGCAGCGGCCAGGCGCTTCGCCGCCGAAGGCGCTCAGGTCATCATCACCGGCAGGCGCAGGAAGGCGATCGACGAAGCAGTGGCCAGGATCGGCACCGGCGCGCTGGGAATCCAGGGCGACGTGGCCAGCATCGAGCATCACGAAGCGGTTGCCGCGCACATTCATGCGACGTTCGGTGCACTGGACATCTACATGGCTAACGCCGGCATCAACACGATCAACCATTCCGCGCAGGTCTCGCCGGAGGAGTACGACGCTCAGTTCTCGGTCAATGCGCGGGGCGTGTTCTTTGGCGTGCAGAAAATGGCCCCGATCATGCGTGACGGAGGATCGATCATCGTTACCGGCTCGATCGCAGCCGAGAAGGTGCTCGACGGTCATGCGGTGTACGCCGGATCGAAGGCGGCGATCGGCGCGTTCGCAAGAAGCTGGGCAATCGAGCTCAAGTCACGCGGCATTCGTGTCAACGTGCTCAGTCCCGGGCCTGTGGACACCGAGATCCTGGCCAAACTCGGCATTCCGCCAGAAGGGCGAGATGCATTCGAGCAGGCCGTTGCCGAGGAGATTCCGCTCGGCCGGCTGGGCAGGCCAGGTGAACTGGCAGATGCGGCATTGTTCCTGGCTTCCGATGCCAGCAGCTTCGTCAATGGCGTCAACCTGCGCGTCGATGGCGGTATGGCGCTGTTGTAGGCCGCGACGCAATTGCTGCCAGTCGTGCAACAACGCGTACCCGCGTTCTGGCTCTTCCGGGAGCCGGGCATCGCCTTTCGAGTCACCGGTCGAGGAATAGGGCGGTTGCGAGCCGTGCGCGCGCAGCTGCCAGGCGCCAAGGGCGTCCGGACGCCGCGGATTGCATGACGATTGGTGCGCGCTGGACAACACCGCGCACACCGGCTCGGGTCTACCCATGATCGGTAGTGCTCCCTAGCATCCGGGCCGTGTTCCCGATGACTTCCTTCCCGGTTGTCCCGTAGTCCGGTGTTCTCCAATCACAAGAGATGCAAAGGGTCCGATATGAGAACTGTCGCCATCGGTAGTGCAGCGCTCATCGGCAACCAGGTGTTGGAGAGCTCCGGCGAACGCAACCGTGAGGAGCTCCTCGCGGAGCCTTTCATCGGCATCGATCATGCCGAAGCACCGGAGAGCCGCCATGCTTGCGGGTAGGTCCTACAGATTCACTGAGTTCGTGTTCTGGACCCGGCGTTCGATCTACGCGCTGGTCGTCGTGGCCACGATCCCCGTGTTCTTCTACGAGGTACTCGGCATCAAGTGGTTGGTCCTGCCCTGGGGCACGGTTCTGCTGCTGGGTACCGCCGTGGCGCTGATGGCCGGATTCAAGAGCACGCAAACCTACGGAAGGTACTGGGCGTCGCAGCAGGCCTGGATGGCAATCGTGGCCAGGAGCCGCGCCTGGGGCACGATGTGCCGCGACCTGGTACGAGATCCCGAGGAGTCGAAGAAGCTCATCTACCGGCATTTCGCCTGGCTGACCGCGCTGCGCTATGCGATGCGGCAGCGCAAGCCGTGGGAGACGATCGACAAGGCGAACAACGTCGAGTACCAGCGGTCGTACACAGTGCCAGAGAAGGAAGCATCGCTAGAGGACGAACTGATGATGTACGTGCCCTGCGAGGAGGTCGCCCAGATCCTCGTCGCCAGCAACAGGGCCGCGCGCGTACTGAGTCTTCAGGGCATGGCGATCCGCGATGCGCTGGATCGCGGTGCCATCGACCCTGGCGCCTCCGCACGGCTGCAAAGCGCGATCGGCGACCTGCACGGGCAGCAATGCAGCAGCGAGTTGATCAAGGACTTCCCGTACCCGCGGCAGTACGCGATTGTCAACATGATCTTCGTCAGGATCCTGTGCGTGCTGCTGCCACTGGGGTTGATCCAGGAGCTCGAGAAGCTCAATGGCGTCGTCAGCGGCTTCATGGCCGGAAACATGGTCTGGCTGGCGATCCCGCTGAGCGTGCTGATTTCGTGGATGTACACCTCGCTCGACCAGGTCGGTGAGAGCACGGCAAATCCCTTCGAGGGTGGCTCCAACGACGTGCCGATCACCCGGCTGTGCCGCGAGATCGAGATCGACCTCAAGGAAATGCTCGGCGAGATCAACCTGCCGCGGCTCGACGGCGGAAAGCATGTCGTTCTTTGAGCGATGACGCGGGCGCGGCACGTCGATCCTTAAAAGAGACCCATCACATGACCTCCCATGTCCCTTCCCCCGACCGCAGGCGTCGAGCCCGCCTCCTCCTCGTCGCGTCATGCTCGGCGCTTGCGGTCCTTTTTTCCTGGTTCGCGATATGCCACTGGCTGAGCAGCGACGCGTCGGTTGCAACCGACAATGCCTACACGCGTGGCGAGATCACAACGGTTGCGCCACAGGTCGCCGGTTACGTGTCGGAGGTATTCGTCGACGACAACCAAAAAGTCTCGCGTGGGCAGGTGCTATTCAGAATCGATGATGCGGACTATCGCGCGAGGATGAACGAGGCCGCGGCCGGTGTGGAACGACAGGCACGCGGGCTGGAGCGGCTCGATCGTGAGATCAGGCTGCAAGGCGCGGTGATTGCGCAGGCGGCCGCAGACGTTGAAGCCGCGAAGGTGGAGGCCCACCGGACCGAACTTGATGCGCGCAGATACAAGGCGCTCGTCGAACGCAGCGTCGTCAGCCGGCAGGCATACGACGCCGCGAATGCTGCGCGGCTGAAGGCCGCCGCCACCACCGACGCTGTGGCGGCCCGGAAACGGGCCGAAGCGAGCCGACGTGAGGTCCTCAAGGCCCAGCGACTGGAATTGGTTTCGGCCCTCGTGCAGGCCAGGGCCGCGCAGCGCATCGCGGCCAACGCGCTGGGCCATACCGTGGTCCGCGCTCCCGTTGACGGCGTGGTAGGGAACCGCCTGGTCCGGATCGGACGCTATGTGTCTCCGGGCACACCGGCACTTTCC
>DATMEZ010000037.1:0-5854 GCA_035556415.1 Povalibacter sp. | reverse complement strand
CATGGTCGCTGGAGGCATCCTGCTGACCTTGGGGGTCCTGGCATTGAGCGCCATTGGACCGGATACCACGAACCGCGATCTGGCCTGGCGCCTGGCGCTCACCGGAGTGGGGTTGGGACCGGCGCAGACACTGTTCAGTCTGGTGATCCAGAACACGGTGCCGGTGACCGAGCTGGGTGTGGCGACCAGCATGAGCCAGTTCGGACGCCAGATCGGCTCAACCGTCGGGGTGGCCATTTTCGGCACGCTGCTCACCCATGGGTTGACGGCCGAATTGCCGAAACGGCTGCCGCTGTTGCCGGGCGCCGCCAGTCACCAGATCGATCTGGGGCATGTGCAAAGTGAGGCGATGGATGTTGCGCGGATTCGTGCTGGAGTCGAGGAAGCGATGAACGCGCGTTACCAGGTGATAGAGCGGGCTTATCACGGTGACCAGACGGCGGTTGCCGACATATTGGCGGACCCGAGGCTGCCCGAGCGGATCAAGGCTCCGCTGCGCGATGGCGGCATCCGGGCGCGCATCCATGGAGAGCTGACGCAGCGAGCGGAAGTCATAGTCGCGGCGCTGCATGATGGTCAGGCTGGACGCGATCGTCTGCTGCGGGAGGGGGGGATGCCCGAGCCCATCGCCAAGCAGCTTGCCAACATACCGGTGCGCGCTTTACGCGACAGCACGCTGGCCGCCGGCGTCGGTGCCCTGTTCCGAAATTCCGTGCTGGCCCAGGAAAACGCCCGGGTCGAGGCCGCGACGCGACAAGCTTTGCAGCAAGCCCGAAGCGTCGTGGACTCGCTTGCCGTTCAGCTGTCGGACGAAACCCAGCGTGGCATGAAGCTGGCATTCTCGAAAGCCATCACCCAGATGTTCGGTCGCGCGCTCTGGCTCGTGGCTCTCGGGGCGTTCATCATTTTCTTCATTCCCGAGCTGCCCTTGCGGGCACGGGATTCGGCTGCGTGATACTGTTTTTATTTACAGTATTCATCTTTTGATTTAACATCAACGCTCCCGTGCCGACTTTCCTGAAGGAGGGCTCAATGGACGGCAGCTTGCCCGTAACGGCTTACGAACTTACAGATCCGATCGAGACCGCCCCCGCCGAAGCGGTCACGAGCAACTCCCTGTCCCGTGCCGAGCTGGCCTCACAGATCACCGAGCTGATGGGTCATCTGAATGCGGCTAATTATCGGTTGTTGAAACTGATCGCCGAGTTCGACCGTCGTGAAGGTTGGTCGGATTGGGCCACCAAGTCGTGCGCGCATTGGCTCAACTGGCAGTGCGGCATCGGCTTCGGGGCGGCCCGCGAGAAAGTGCGCACGGCACATGCGCTGGAGTCTCTACCGCAACTGTCCGCGGCGATGCAGCGCGGTGAGTTGAGCTACTCGAAGGTGCGCGAACTCACGCGCGTGGCCACGCCACAGAACGAGGACTTCCTGCTGATGATCGGCCGCCACGGCACCGCGCAACATGTGGAGAAAATGGTGCGCTGCTTCCGTCACGCGAAAGAAGCCGAGGAACTCTCACGCGAGGCGCTTCAGCAAGCCAAGCGCAGCGTCTGGTATCGGTGGGCCACGGATGGATCGCTGCTTTTGCACGCGCGGCTGCCCGCGGAGACCGGCGCGATGGTGCTTAAGGCCCTGGACGCGGCCATGGACGAGGGAGACGCCGAGGTCGATGCGCGCGAGACGATGAATATCGAGTCTGAGCCTCAGTCGTCGGTCAGAGAGTCCGAGTCTGGCAGCTGGGAGGCGATACGCCGGATGCTGCGGGCGACCTATGGGGAGAAAAACGTTCCACCTGGAACGTCCGCTGCCTCTACTCCCGTCCAAAAGGAGCGACGGCGCGAGCCGTTCGCGACGCGCCGGGCGGACGCGCTGGGGCGCGTGGCGGAGAGCTTCCTGGCGCACGGCTCGACGCGGTTGAAGGGGGGCGATAAGTATCAAATCGTGGTGCACGTGGATCAGGAAACGCTGGCGGCCTCCGAGGCGGGTCGGTGCGAGTTCGAGCATGGGCCGGCGCTGGCGGCGGAGACGGCGCGGCGCCTGTCATGCGAGGCCAGTCGGGTGACCTTGACTGAAACGGACCAGGGAGAGCCGCTGAATGTGGGGCGCAAGACCCGCACGATTCCTCCGACGCTACAGCGCGCGCTCAAAGCGCGGGATCGGGGGTGCTGTCGATTCCCGGGCTGTGCCAACACGCGCTTCGTGGATGCCCACCACGTTCAACACTGGGCCCAGGGTGGAGACACCAAATTGTCCAACCTGGTGACCTTATGTCGCTTCCATCATCATGCGGTACACGAAGGGGGTGTGCAGATCGTCACCCTGGATGACGGGGCGCTGCGCTTTGTCAGGCCCGACGGCACCGCGCTGGACACCGCGCGCGAGACGCACGGTACCTCCGGTGCACTGATCGAGCGTCACCGCGAGCTGGGGTTGGGAATCGACCCCGACACCGCCACCACCCTGTGGCGCGGCGAAGTCATGGACTACGGCATGGCCTTGGATGTGCTGTTCCAGCGGGAGGCCTCAACCGTATAGCAGGTACTGCGCGCGTGCCTCCTGCCATGCGGTCTCGTCGCGCTGAGCGAGAGCATCGAGATCGCCGGGCGTGGCGCTGCTGTCGTCCACCCAGTGGCGCAGCAGTTCGCTGCCATTGATGACGTCGATGGCCAGCCGGCTTTCATACTCGTACGGGAAGTCACGCCACAGTTCGTAGTCGGGTCGCAGTCTGCGCAGCGCCTTGAAGGCCAGTGCTTGCAGGCGCCACGGGCGGAAGGCATCGTGGTTATAGGCGCCGTCCTCGACGTGGATTTGCACACCGGCGCAGAGCTTGCCGACGTGCTTGTGAAAGGTGGGCTCGAACCAGCAAGGTCGCAACCGACACCCGTCCAACCACTGCGGTGCCAGCGAATGCATTTCCTTCAGCAGAGCCGGCACGTCGAGATCGGGCGCGCCGAACAGTTCCAGCGGCCGAGTGGTGCCCCGGCCTTCCGACAGCGTGGTGCCTTCGAGCATCACGGTGCCGGCGTAGCAGCGTGCCATCCAGAGATTCGGGGCATTCGGACTGGGATTGACCCAGGTGCGCTCATCCAGCGGCCAGCCATAGCCCGGCGCGGCGGTGGGATGCCAGTCGCGCAGGGTGATGACTGTGCAGTCGACCTGCAGTTGCAGGGTGGCTATGAACCACTGCGCGAGTTCACCCAGGGTCAGGCCATGGCGCATGGGCATGGGGCCGGCGCCGACGAAACTCTCCCAACCGCTGCGCAGGGTCAGACCTTCGACCGGCCGGCCGGCCGGGTTGGGGCGGTCGAGGATCCAGACCGACTTGCCATGCTGCGCGGCAGCTTCCAGCACATAGCGCAGCGTGGTGACGAAGGTATAGATACGGCAGCCGAGATCCTGCAGATCCACCAGCAGTACATCGAAGGTGTCCATCATGGCTGCAGTGGGCCGGCGCACCGCTCCGTACAGGCTAAACACGGGGATGCCGTGCACCGGATCGTTGAAGTCCGGCGATTCCATCATGTTGTCCTGCTTGTCGCCGCGCAGCCCATGTTGGGGGCCGAAGGCGGCGGTAATCCGCAGGTCCTTCACGGCCGCCAGCGCATCGAGCGAATGGCTGAGATCCTGGGTCACCGAGGCGGGATGCGCGAGCAGCGCTATGCGTTTGCCCTTCAAGGGCTCGCGCAACGGCGGTTCGGTCAGAAGTCGATCGATACCAAACAGCATGGGGGGGTTACTCGAGAATGGCCGTAAAGCCCACGGCAGCGTGGAAATCAGGTTTGCCGGCGGGATGCGCCAGCGCCCAGTAGCACACCCGTCCCTGCAAATCCTTGAGCACGGCGGACAGGGCCAGCGGGCTGCCGGGCAGCAGTTCCGGCGCGGCGATTCTAACCTCGACGGTCAGCAAGTGGGACTGACGTTGGCAAACGATGCCGGGGGGCTGCGCCAGTTCGAGGTCAGCCATACCGGCGCGGTACCGGTCGAAACGGTAGGCCGCCCAGGCGCCCGAGGGCGAGAAATTGAATTCGGCATAGGTTTCATCGCCGGCGGCCTCGTCCGAGGGCCGGCGCGCGAAGGCTTCGAAGCAGGTGTAGCGCCAGAGTTCATGGGTGCGCTCCGGCGGCCCGGAGCGCACGGGGGCTGGGGTGTCGAGCCGGTCGATGTCCCCGGCCACCCGGTAGGTGAACTGCCACGCCCCGGGTGCAGGGGCCACCTCCACCGTCACCGAATCAACGAAATCGCAAGGCGTGGCGCGGTGAGGCTGGAGTATGAATGAGGCCATGCGTGTACCATATTCGTCCAGCCATGAAACTGCCAACTCGCGTCAATCATCCTCCCGCCGTCGCCGTGCCCGAAGACAACCGGCCGCTGGTGGCGCCCATCTATCAGTCGGTGAAGTTCACTTTCGGCGACGTCGCCGAGGCGCAACGCCAGTCGCGCGGCGAGCGGGACGGCTTTGCGTATTCGCGGGTGTCCAATCCGACCTTGCGCCAGCTCGAACTGACCCTGGCCCAGTTGCAGGGCAGGGATGCCTGTCTGCTGATGGCCTCGGGCATCGCCGCCGTCAGCGTGCCCTTGCTGTCGTTGTGCCGGCAGGGCGACCACGTGCTGCTGTTCGCCGAAATGTATCAGCCCAGCCGTTACCTGGTGCGGCGCCTGTTGGCGCGGTACGGCATCACGCACACCATGCTCTCGATCGAAGATGACGCGGGTATCGAGCACGCGCTTGCGAGCACGCCCACGCGGCTGGTGTTGTTCGAGTCGCCCAGCAATCCCGTGTTGAAGATCGCCGACGTTGCGCGCATCGCCGCGGCTGCCCGGGCGCATGGCGCATTGACCCTGCTCGACAATACGTTCGCTTCGTTCCACAACCACGGCCAGTTCGACATCGATATTTTTGCGCACAGCCTGACCAAGTACGCGTCCGGCCACGGTGACGTGATGGGCGGCGCGGTGATTGCCAGCCAGGCGCTGATCGATTCGATGCGTACCGACCACATCATGATCGGTGCGACACTCGATCCGCACGCGGCATTCTTGATTCAGCGAGGGCTCAAGACCTACCCGCTGCGCTATCAGCGGCAATGCGAGAATGCGCTGCGGGTCGCGGAATTCCTGGAGTCGCAGTCCAGTGTGGCGCGCGTAGCTTACCCAGGGCTGCAGTCGCATCCTCAGCATTCTCTCGCCAAGGCGCAGATGCACGACTTCGGTACTATCGTTACGATCGAACTGCACGATCAGACCCGGGCGCGGAAATTCTCCGACGCGCTGCGCTTGTTCGCCATCTCGGCCAGCGTGGGTTCGACGGAATCGTTGGTTCAGCCTGGCGAGTTGATGCGCGCTCGCGATCTCAACGAACAGGAACGGGGTTGGGCCGCGCTCGACGATGCGACCGTGCGGCTGTCGATCGGTATCGAGGATGCGGCTGATTTAATTGCTGATCTCGACCAGGCGCTGCGAGCGTAGTCGTAGCGTGTTTCACCTCGCGAGAATCAGGCACGCGCAGAGGCTTCGCGCAGCACGCCTCGCAGAGGTGCGGCGGCGACGGCGAATGCAATGGCTGCTGCCGGCAGGAAAACCGCTGTGCAGATTGCTATCCCCCAGCCGACTTTCGTAGGGTCGCGAAACACGAAGTCGGTCAGTGCGGCGACTGCCATCGGGCCCAGGCTGATGCCGGCGATGCCATTGATGAGCAGCAGGGTCGAGGCGGCTTTGCCGCGCATGTCGCCTGGCACGAACAGTTGCAGCACCACCATGGGAACGCTCGAGTAGGCGGAGATCACGCACATGAATAAGCCGATCAGGACGATGGACAACGTCGGATTCGGTGCCACGAAGGCTGCTACACCGAGCG
>DATMEZ010000036.1:0-3049 GCA_035556415.1 Povalibacter sp. | reverse complement strand
CATGCCTGCTCTACTACCGCGGTCCGATTCGCTGGACTTTCGGTGCGGCGCTCGTCGGAGCGATCCTGACGCTCGACCTGCTGCTGTTGTTCCTGGCGTTCCGTCGCATAGATTTCGCCACGGCGGTCGCGCTTCACAACGCGGGCCCGATATTGGTCATCATCTTCGCACCGTGGATCACCGGAGACCAGTTCCGTCCCGGCGGCCTGGTGCTGGCATGCATAGGTTTCGCCGCTGTGGCGGTTCTCTGCGGAGTCAAACTCGCAGCCGCATCGACCGCGACCCTCGCTGGCGTAACGTATGCCCTACTGAGTGCCGGCACGCTTGCAGCCTCGATGCTGGTGCAGCGACATTTGATGAAACGAGGCGACGACTTCAGAGGTACGGTCCTGCAGTACAACATAACGCTCACAGCGGCGTGCGTGCTGCTTGCCATCGCTTGGCCGTACACCATGGATGGCGCCGCGTATGTGGACCTGGATGTCAAACCCTTCGAGATCGCAGGAGCGGCGCTCGCCGGCGTAATCACGCAAGGCCTTGCGATGCTGCTCTTCAACTCGGCGGCACGGCGGCTGAGCAGCGAGGCCATGGCACGACTGTCTCTGCTCGGACCGATGTTCACGGTTATCATCGGCGCATTGCTGTACGCTGAACATCCGACGACCCTACAGCTGGTCGCGCTTGGCACGATCATGGCCGTCAGCTACGTTGCACGACCGGACGCGTCTGAATCGAATCCCGCCGCTGGGATGCCTGCGCGTGGCCGGACCGCGCAGGGTTAGTTGGAAAGCATGTCTCTTACCGAAAATCTGCAGAGCTATGTCGCCGAACGCATTGCCGAGCTACCCGGCATAGGCGTCGCGTCGTATGCAATCGCCGCGGTGTGCTCGGAGGATCAGGTTTCCTTCGCCGACGGCGTGCTGAGAACGGACGGCGATGCCCGCGTCACCGCAACGACTCCGTTTCACATCTGCTCATGCTCGAAAGCGTTTACCGCCCTGGCCTTTT
The DNA here is from genome assembly GCA_035556415.1 of Povalibacter sp. Classification (GTDB taxonomy): domain Bacteria; phylum Pseudomonadota; class Gammaproteobacteria; order Steroidobacterales; family Steroidobacteraceae; genus Steroidobacter. The sequence continues at coordinate 2,041 of DATMEZ010000036.1, read as the reverse complement.
CCAAGCTGGTCGAAGCGGGCATCGCGCAATGGGACGCGTCGGCACTGAAGGTCGTGCCGGAACTTCAGCTCGCCGACTCCTGGATCGCCAGGCACTGCTCCTTCCGTGACCTGGCGGGGATGCGGCTTGGTCTGAGCCGTGATGGCATCGCCGAATGGGGATTCCGGCCAGAGGCCCCCGTGGAGCAGCGCCTCAGCCGAGCCAGTGCGCTGCCGTTCGAGACGCCATTTCGGGATCGCTTCAGCTACTCGAACGTCAACTACATCGCCCTGGCCTGCGCCACTACCAGACTCGCGGGCATGAGTTTCGCGCAGTGCTTGCGGCAACTCGTCTTCGAACCCGCAGGATTGCACGAAGCAACGCTGGAAAGTTCCGAGCAGAGCGCCTGGCCGCACCTGCCTCATGACAGCGCGATGGTCGCCGTCCCCGAGCTGACTGGCGTCAACTCGCAAGGATCGGCGCGCGTTCACTTGTCAGCGCGCGATGCCTCGGCCTGGCTCGCCTTCAACATCCAACGAGCAGCCGAACGCTACGGCAGCGCCGCCGAACTGTTCCAGCCACAGTCGTTGGTTCGCGCCACGGGGGATACAAGCGAAATGCTGCCGTCGCCTTGGGCGTATGGTTTCGGTTGGTTCCTGTCCGGGGGCGGGGAGAGCGCATTGCTTCACCACGGCGGCGGCGGACGCGGCTGGCGATCGATGGCGGTCATGGAGCCGCAACGACGCCGCGGCGTCATGGTCATGCTTGCGCACGAGGGCCCGCTCGCTGAAGCCCTGGCTTTCGAGCTCCTCGATCTGCTGGCTGGAAAATCTCCGGCCGATCGAGTCACACCGCTTGCCGCACGTACGCAACGAGACACTGCGGCTCGCAACGCTGCCGCGAGCCTCAGCAACAAGCAGCATCGGTCAGTTGCACGCGGTGAGGTGATCGGCCGTTACGGGAATGCAGCAACCGGAATCGTGCGCATAACGCGCGGTTCGGATAGGTATTTACGCTTTGCCGCCCAGGACGCGCCTGCGTTCGACGCCATCCTGGAGCCACTCGACGACGGTCTTTTCGAATTCCGCTTCGAGAATCCGGCGCTGATGCGAATGCCGGCGGATCCCCTCTTTCAGCTGCGCTTCGACGCTGGAGCCGGCGGGCAAGTCACCGCACGAACGACTTACTTCGGCGACCTCGATCAAGTGACTGTCGAGGAGGCACCGCTCACACCGGCACCCGCATCGAGCGGCCAGATCGGCCGTCGCACGTTCCGATAAGCAATCCGGGTGAAATCCGTCTCCAGCGGCCCACCGCCGGATGCCAGAACGATTCGCTGAGTCAGCGCCGAGAAGCCAGCGACGAAATGCTGGGCTGATTTCACGGCAACCAGGCGATGCGCCGCCGGGTCTATGGCCACGGCGGTGAACAGGTCCGGACTATAGGCCTGGTCACGCAGCGAACAGACCATGATGCTGATAGCTCCGATGCGCAGACCACACGCGCGGCCAAGTGACATGCGCGTGCCCGCCCATGTCTGCCAGACCGTATCCGACAAGCCAATCACTTCGACCTCGAGGCCGAGGGGCACGCCCGACGCGGATCCCGATTTGCCACCCAACTCCACATGACACCGTCCGCCAATACCGGCCGCATGCGCCACCGCCACCGTCTGTGGATCCCAGAGCGGCCCGATACAAGCACTGAGCCCCGGCCGCCGCAGCAAGAGCTGTAACAGGATCGTCGAATCGCCAGGCGCGCCGCCGCCCGGATTATCCGAGACATCGGCGACCACCACCGGTCTTTCGCTGCAAGTCAGCGCCGCGTTCAACGCCTTTTCCAGCGGATCTGGTGACGTAAACGTTCGATCGCGAATCCGCACCAGGCGGCATCCGAACTCAGTCGCGGTCTGCTGCGCCAGTTCGGCATCATCCGCAAATACCAGGCACTTTGCACCCATGTCCGGTACATCCCCCCAGGGAAATCCATGAATCAGCGACACCGAAGCCACGCCCGGGCGTTGCTCGGCAGCTGTCATGTCACTTACAAAGCTGCGCATCGG
>DATMEZ010000035.1:0-2023 GCA_035556415.1 Povalibacter sp. | reverse complement strand
CGGATGCAGCGACTCCTGCCAGAAGAGCCATTCAGCCAGCGTGGAGAAGCGCACGTGAGGATGGGCTCGTTCTGACAATTTCGATGACTGGGTGACACCAGGATCCGCCGACGCCCGCAGGCGTCGGCGACACAGGGCTTGATCAGACCGGCGACGACGGCGCCCGGTTGGTGAACATGGTCAGCAGGCCGCCAATGCGGTCGCGCATGTCGCGCCGATCCACGATCATGTCGAGCGCGCCGTGCTCCAGCAGGAACTCGCTGCGTTGGAAACCTTCGGGCAGCGTCTCGCGCACCGTCTGTTGGATGACGCGCGCGCCGGCAAACCCGATCAACGCTTTGGGTTCGCCGATGTTGACGTCGCCCAACATGGCGAGACTCGCCGAGACACCGCCGGTGGTCGGATCCGTCATCACCGAGATGTACGGAATGTGCTCGCGCCCGAGACGGGCCAGCGCCGCGCTGGTTTTCGCCATCTGCAACAGCGACAACAACGCCTCCTGCATGCGCGCGCCACCGCTGGCGGCGAAGCACACGAGCGGCTTGCGGTGCTCGATGCAATGCTCGACGGCACGCACGAAACGCTCGCCGACCGCCGAACCCATAGAGCCTGCCATGAACGCGAACTCGAACGCACAGGCGACGATCGGCTGACCCTGCAGCGTGCCGCTCATCACGATCAGCGCATCGCGCTCTTCCGTACTCTTCTGTGCCTGCTGCAACCGGTCGCGATATTTCTTGCTGTCGCGAAACTTCAGCGGATCTTCCGGCTCGATGTTGGTCGCCAGCTCGGTGATGGACTCCGGATCGAGAAAATGCTCGAGCCGTTCACGTGCACCGATGCGCATGTGGTGTCCGCACTTGGGGCACACGTGAAGATTGCGCTCCAGCTCCGCGCGGTACAGCACGGCGTCGCAGGCGGCGCACTTCATCCACAGGCCTTCGGGCACCGAACGCGTACGGCGCTCGGTCTTGATCCGCGAAGGCATGATTTTCTCGAACCAGGTCATGCAGTCGATTTCCTTTGGACTCCCGCATCGCAAGCGCGGCGGGTCGATCAGACGGCCCTAGCAGCAAAGCCACTAGGCTCAGTGGGCCGCATCTATACTTGGTCCCGCCCCACCGGGCAAGCGACCGGGGTGATTTGGCCGGCCTGCGTCGGCAGCCCCAGCGCCGCGGCGTAGCTCACGCCGGCCAGGTACAGCCCTTCCGGCGGCGCCGTCACACCGCCTTGTTTACGGTCGCGAGCGGCCAGCACTTGCGCCACCCATTCCACCGGCTCATCGCCGCGGCCGACGGCGATCAGCACGCCGGCGATGTTGCGCACCATGTGATGCAGGAACGCGTTGGCCGTCACGGCGATGGTCAGCAGTTCACCGCGCCGCTCGACATCGATCCGATGCAAATGCCGCATCGGCGTCCGCGACTGGCATTCGGCCGCGCGGAATGAGGAGAAATCATGCTCACCCACCAACTGCTGCGCGGCTGCATGCATGCGCTCCTGATCGAGCGGTTCGCGAACCCACGAGACGTACTGAGCGCCAAGCGCCGGGCGTACCGGACGATTCAAGATGAAATATCTGTAGCTGCGCGCGAATGCACTGTAACGCGCATGGAAGCCTTCCGGGACCTCGCGCGCCCACAGCACGGTCACCTGCTTGGGTAATCCGGAGTTCGCGCCCAGCACCCAACTGCGTTGAGTGCGACTCGCCGTCGTATCGAAATGTGCCACCTGCATGGCCGCATGCACGCCGGCATCGGTGCGGCCCGCGGCAACGACTTCCACCGGGTGGTCGGCGACGTGCGTCAGCGCAGCTTCGACGGCAGATTGCACGCCCTGGGCGTGCGACTGGGCCTGCCATCCGGAAAATGCGCTGCCGTCGTATTCGATTCCAAGCGCGATACGAGGCATGAAGGAACGGACTGTGGCTGCTGGCGGCCTTCGAGGCCGTAAGACGGTGAACGATAAACCAATCGGCTGGCCGCGCGCGTCAGGATCGACGCGCGCGGCGAACGGTTAGCGA
>DATMEZ010000034.1:0-1796 GCA_035556415.1 Povalibacter sp. | reverse complement strand
TTCATCGTGTTTGCGGTGACCGCGCTGGTGATTCCATGGCTGCCAGTGCCGGAAAAGCCCCGGCACGCCGCGCCGGCAATCCCGGACCGTGTGGTCAGACTGGCGATCGAAAAGCAGCCGCCGCCACCGCCACCACCGGTTCGCAAGGCCGAACCCGAGCCGGCGCCCAAACCGGTGGACCAGGTGGTGCAGCCCAGGCCGGTGTCAGCCGCACGACCTCTGGATGCACGTGCCAAGGCGCAAAACAGCGGCTTGCTGAAACTCCAGGACCAGCTTGCGGATCTGCGTGACAACGCGATACTGGATAAGGCTGTGGCTGCCAGGAATCTCACCGGCAAGGTGGCTGAGAGCGCCAGCGCCGAGCGCTCCTACCTCACTGCCAGTGTCGGCGTGAGCAGCGGCGGCATCGATACCGCGGCCTTGAGTCGAGGGTATGGCGGCGGCGCAGGCTCATTGACCGGCCATGAGACCACCCAAGTGGCGTCCTCATCCCTGGCCGCCAAGGCCAACGACGGCGTGCAGCGTGGTGCCGGCAGCACCAAGGCGTCGCGCAGCCGGGAGGAGATCGAGCTGGTCTTCGACCGCAACAAGTCGTCGATCTACGCCCTGTACAGCCGGGCGCTGCGCGACAAGCCCGACCTCAAGGGCAAGCTGGTGCTGGAACTGACCATCGCGCCCGGCGGCGAGGTGACCCAGTGCCGCATCGTGTCCAGCGAGCTCAACGATCCCGACTTGGAGCGCAAGCTGGTGGCGCGGGTGCGATCGTTTCGCTTCGAGGCGCGCGACGTGGCCAGCATCACCACCACCAAGCCCATTGATTTCTTTCCGGCGTGAGGGCTGCCCCGCATGAACATCGAATCGGAGATTCGGAATTTCATCGACCTGTCGTCCGTCGACAAGGCCCGCTTCCTGGCGCGGTTCATGTATGAGTTGACGCTCGAGGGGCGGGGGTTCTACAGCTCGGCCGGGGAGCGGGCCATAGACGCCAACCGGCTGCGCTTCATCAACGAAGTACAGCATCGCGTGACCCGTTTCATCGAGCAGATCCTGATCGATGATCCGGGGCGTCCGGCCGACGATGTCATGCTGCGTCTGCTGTTGGCACCGCGCAGCGAGAAGGCGATCGAGGCGCTGGTGCACGCCGCCTATACCCGTACCGTGCAGGCTACCGGATAAAGGGGTCAGCCACCGCTCGTCCCGCTCCTGCTGCTGGCCAGTTCGCCGGCCAGATCATCCGCCGACTGGTCGCTGCGGGTATCGGCTTCGAACAGCTGTTCCAGTTCTCTGGCGGCCTGTTGGGCGGATTGAATCAGTTTCTGCTCGTCATCGCGCAACTCGCGTTGCAGCTGCAGCGTCTTCTGGTCATGTTCATCGAAGCGCTGAATGCTCAGCTTGGCATCGGCGCGCGACATCCCCAGCCCTTCCAGGGTATGTCGGGCCAGGTCCAGGCTCGACAGGTAAGTCTCGCGCACGATGTAGCGAATCCCCAGATCCATCAGGTGTTGCGCGTGCTGACGATTGCGGGCACGGGCCAGTATCTTCACGTGCGGAAAGTGGGCGCGTACCAACTCGGCGCTGCGCACCGAGGCATCGATATCGTCGATGGCCAGCACGAATATTTCAGCGCGTTCGAGGCCGGCGGCGGTGAGCAATTCGAGGCGCGAGGCGTCGCCGTAGTAGACCTGATTGCCGAAGCGCCGCACGAAATCCACCTGCGACACGCTGGATTCGAGCGCGGTGAAGCGAATCTTGCGCATGCGCAGCACCCGGCCGACGATCTGGCCGAAACGGCCGAA
>DATMEZ010000033.1:0-1799 GCA_035556415.1 Povalibacter sp. | reverse complement strand
CAAGTCACCGGCTCGCGCATCCGCCAGGCCAGCATGGAAACCGCGCAGCCGGTCATCGCGCTGCAGCGTGCCGACATCGAGAAGCAGGGCTTCACCAGCGTCGCCGACATCGTGCAGAACCTGGCCGCGACCGGCTCGCCGGCGATCAGCCGCGCCGATGCGTTGTCCTCCGGTGAAGAAGTGGGCGGGCAATACGTCGACCTGCGCAATCTGGGGCCCGAGCGCACCTTGGTGCTGCTGGACGGCAAGCGCATGGGCGTCAGCTCCGGTGGCTACACCGACCTGGCCTCCATCCCGACCTCGGTTATCGAGCGCGTCGAAGTGCTGACCGATGGCGCCTCGGCGATCTACGGCTCGGACGCGATCGCCGGCGTGATCAACATCATCACCCGCAAGAACTTCGATGGTCTGGAAGCCAGCGTCTACCGTGGCCAGTACGGCCAGGGCGATGGCGACAAGGAAACCTACAACTTCGTGTACGGCCAGGTTGGCGAGCGTGGCTCGCTGACTTTCGGTGCCGAGTACAGCAAGGAAAAGCCGGTATGGGCCAAGGATCGCCGCTTCAGCCGCTCTCCGAACGGCCAGTGGCACCCGGTTCCCAGCGGTGATGACGCCAATGGCTGGTCGGCTGCTTCCAACAAGGGCATCCTGATCGACGGCGACGACAACTGGTACACGCTGAACGATGGTGGCGATCCGAGCCAGCTCGGCGATTACCACGAAACCGATTTCCCGGATTTCACCAATCCGAGCCGCGAGATGTGGCTGCAGACGCAGATGGAGCGTCGTTCGGTGTTCGCCAACGGCAACTTCGACCTGACCGACAACATCCGCGCCACCGCCAGTGCGCTCTACACCAAGCGCAACACGCTGCAGCAGATCGCCGGTTATCCGTATCAGTCCGAGGTCTACGAGACCCCGCTGTCGGCCGACAGCATCTACAACCCGCTGGGCGAGGAAGCGCACTTCATCCGCCGTACCTCGGAAGTGCCGCGCCAGACCGAGTCGCAGCTGGAAACCTTCCGCTTCAGCGCGGGCCTGGAAGGCTCCTTCGAGTTCGCCGACAGGTACTGGGACTGGGACGTGGGCTACGTCTACAACCAGAACCACGGTGTCAAGACCGGTACCGGCAACCTGTTCATCCCGAACGTGCAGAATGCGGTCGGCGCGTCGTTCATCGACGCCGACGGCATTGCACGCTGCGGTACCGCGACCAACGTCATCGCCGGGTGCACGCCCTGGAACCCGCTGCTGCCGTACGGCTCCACCGGTGAGGGTTCGCTGAGCGATCCGGCGCTGCAGGCCTACCTGTTCCTGCCGAGCCACGACACCTCCACCACCACCACCAAGGTGTACAGCGCGAACCTTTCGGGCTCCGTGGTGACGCTGCCGGCTGGCGACCTGGCCTTTGCCGCCGGTTACGAACACCGTGAGGAAAGCGCCGAGTACAGCCCGGACGCGCTGCTGCAGTCCGGCCTGAGCACCGACCTGGCGGGTGGCCCGACCAAGGGCGGCTACAAGCTCGACGAGGTCTACCTCGAGTTGAACGTGCCGATCCTGGCCGACATGCCGTTCGCCCGGGAGCTGTCGCTGGACATGGCCGGCCGCTATTCGGACTACAACACCTTCGGCAACACGGTGAACTCCAAGTTCGGCCTGAAGTGGAAGCCGATCGACGACCTGCTGGTGCGCGGCACCTACGCCACGGGTTTCCGTGCGCCGACCGTGTCCGACCTGTATGGCGGCACCTCGCAGACCTATGACTCCTACACCGATCCGTGTGATTCGAGCTTCGGTTC
>DATMEZ010000032.1:0-7901 GCA_035556415.1 Povalibacter sp. | reverse complement strand
CGATCCTGCTCGCGGGAGCGGAAGGCCAACGCTGGTCGAGACGATGCGTGCTGCCTGGCCGCGTCGTGCCGGCGTGCCTCTGCTCTTCGGGCGCTCAAGCTCGGAGTGTTCATCATGTCGGTATTGGCTACGAATCTCGGCTTCCCGCGCATCGGCGTCGAGCGCGAGTTGAAGAGGGCGCTGGAGCGCTATTGGACGGGGCAGGCATCTCGCGAATCGTTGCTGGAGGTCGGCGCGCAGTTGCGCAAACGGCATTGGCAGTTGCAGCAGGCCGCCGGCATTCAACACATCCCGTCGAACGATTTCTCCTTCTACGATCAGATTCTCGACCTGAGCTGTCTGCTCGGCTGCGTGCCGTCGCGCTACGGCTGGAACGGCGGCGACGTCGACCTGGACACCTATTTCGCGATGGCTCGTGGCAGTCAGAGCGGCGCGACCGACGTGACGGCGCTGGAAATGTCGAAATGGTTCGACACCAACTATCACTACCTGGTGCCGGAATTTGCCGCCGATCAGAGCTTCCGGCTGTCCTCGAACAAGATCTTCGAGGAATACGCCGAAGCCAGGGCGCTCGGCATCCAGACGCGACCGGCGCTGGGGGGCCGCTCACATACGTCACAGTCGGCAAGAATCGCGAAGACGCCACGTACAGCCGCAGCACCCTGATCCCCAAGCTGGTGCCGGTCTATGCCGAGATACTGCGCAAGCTCCATGGCCTGGGAGCGCAGTGGGTACAGATCGACGAGCCTGCGCTGGTTACGGATCTGCAGCCGACCTACCGCGACGCCTGTGCTGATGCGTATCGGCAGATCGCGGCCGAGGTGCCGGGATTGAACATTCTGTTGACCACTTATTTCGATGGCCTGCGCGACAACGCAGAGTTGGCCTTCTCGCTGCCGGTGGCAGGCATTCACATCGACCTGTGCCGCGGACCGGGGCAGGCGAATACTTCGGCGAACGATGCCGATCGGATCCTCGACGAAGCACTGTCGAGAACAGGCAACCGGTACTTGTCGCTGGGTGTCGTCGACGGTCGCAACGTCTGGAGGAACGATCTGAGCGCATCGTTGGCGCGCATCGAGCGCGCCACGGCGCGCCTTGGCAAGGATCGGGTATTCGTGGCACCCAGTTGCTCGTTGTTGCACACGCCGGTCGATCTCGCCGCGGAACGGCAACTCGATCCTGGACTGTCCAACTGGTTGGCCTTCGCCACTCAGAAGCTCACCGAGATTGCCGTTCTGGCGCGTGGTGCGAGCGAAGGAACGGCAGCTGTCGCCGCAGAACTCACTGCCGCCGACGCGGCGCAGCTGCAACGTCGTGCTTCGCCGCGCATTCACGATCCGGAAGTGCAGCGACGGCTGTCGTCGATTGAGTCGAGCATGAAGCAGAGAAGCGCGCCGTACGTGGAAAGACGCAAGGTGCAGCAGGCTGCCTTCGATCTGCCGGCGTTTCCGACGACCACGATTGGTTCGTTTCCGCAGACTGCGCAGATCCGGCAGGCGCGTGCGGCCTTCAAAAGAGGCGAGACCAGCCCCGCCGACTATCGCAGCGTCATGCAAGCGGAGATCCGAGCCGTGGTCGAGCAGCAGCACCAGCTCGGCCTGGACGTGCTGGTGCACGGTGAAGCCGAGCGCAACGACATGGTCGAGTATTTTGGCGAGCAGCTCGCCGGCTTCGCTTTCACCAGCAACGGCTGGGTCCAGTCCTATGGTTCGCGTTGTGTCAAGCCGCCGATTCTCTTCGGCGATGTCTCGCGGCCGCAGCCGATGACGGTCGAATGGTCGACCTACGCACAGAGCCTGACGGAAAAAGTCATGAAGGGCATGCTCACGGGCCCGATCACGATCCTGCAATGGTCGTTCGTGCGTGACGATCAGCCGCGCTCGGTGACTTCGCGCCAGATCGCGCTGGCGATCCGTGATGAGGTTGCGGATCTGGAGCGGGCCGGCATCAGGATGATCCAGATCGATGAGGCCGCCCTGCGCGAAGGATTGCCGTTGCGTCGTGCCGACTGGCCGGCGTACCTGGACGATGCCGTGACGGATTTTCGCATCAGCTCCTGTGGGGTGCAGGATCGAACCCAGATCCACACGCACATGTGCTACTCGGAGTTCAACGACATCATGTCGGCCATCGTGGCCATGGATGCCGACGTCATTTCCATCGAGACCTCGCGTTCGCGCATGGAACTGCTGAACGCCTTCGTCGAAGATCGTTATCCCAACGAGATCGGACCAGGGGTGTATGACATCCATTCGCCACGCGTGCCGTCGGTGGAGGAGATGACTGCGTTGCTGCAGAAGGCCAGCAGCGTGCTGTCTCCTGCGCAGATCTGGGTGAATCCGGACTGCGGCCTCAAAACTCGCGGCTGGCCCGAGGTCGAGCAGGCGTTGCGGAACATGGTTCAGGCAGCGCAATGGGCACGGCAAGCGCTGGTGCAACGATAGCCGTGGCTCATTGGTGCAAGACGGGCGTGCTCGTGCTGTACCTGTGCCTGAGGGATGCCGCGGCCTCTCCATGCCTGGTGTCGTGGCACACCTATCATTCATGTGCAATGCTATGGAGGTCTCGTCGCGACCACAGAGCGTGGAGTCCATTGTTGCGATATGGCTGTGCAATTCCATCCGGAAGTCGTTCGCATCGAGCGTCTGCTGATCGGCCCGGTGGCGCCGCTGGGCGAGCCGCAGGTGCCCAGTGGCATCGACAAGCATCCGGCGGCTGGCCGCGTGTGGCTTGGAACCGAAGGTTTCACCGGAGATGCCCAGGGTGATCGCAAGCACCACGGTGGCGTCGACAAGGCCGTACATCACTATGCCTTCGATCACTACGCGGCGTGGCGAACGGAAATCGGCGACCGCTCGGTGCTGCGCCAGTCCGGTGCCTTCGGTGAGAATTTTTCGAGCAGCGGCATGGACGAGAGCAGCGTCGCGGTCGGCGACGTGTTCCGGGTCGGCGGTGCGCTCATCGAAGTGAGCCAGGGACGCCAGCCGTGCTGGAAATTGAACCTGCGATTCGGCATCGCGGATATGGCGCGACGAGTGCAGAACAGCGGCCGCACCGGCTGGTACTACCGTGTTCTCGAATCCGGCTTCGTGGAGCAGGGCGACGAGCTGCAGCTCGTAGAGCGCCGCAGTCCCGCTTGGACCATTCAGCGGCTGTGGCGCACGCTTTACGTGGACGTACTCAATCGCGACGAACTTGCGGCAATGGCTGCGTTGCCGAATCTGCCCGACAACTGGCGGCGCCATGCGCAGCGCCGACTGACGACTCACTCGGTCGAGGACTGGTCGCGACGCCTGGAAGGCACGCCCGCGCCTTGATACTCGTTCTGCTTCGGCCACCCCTCGGCATGCGAAGCACCGCAGCCGCATGGCATCCTTATATAATGCGGCCCGACGCCGTCGCGCTCCGGCACGAGTTCGGAGCTCGTTCGGAAAATGACGGCTCGAGCCGTTTCCCTTGTTCCACCACGGCGTACCGAACGCCTGCGAGATGTTCATTCGATGACGACCTTGCCTGCCTGCCCGCAATGCCAATCCGAGCTCACCTATCAGGATGGGTCCATGTACATCTGCCCGGAGTGTGCGCACGAATGGAACGGCGAAACGGTTGCGGAGAACGCGGAGCCGCAAGCCGTGGTGCGCGATGCCAACGGCAATGAGCTCAAGGACGGCGACACGGTGACCGTGATCAAGGATCTGAAAGTGAAAGGCTCCTCGGCCGTGGTCAAGATCGGCACCAAGGTCAAGGCGATCCGCCTGGTCGACGGCGATCACAACATCGATTGCAAGATCGACGGCCTGGGCGCCATGAAGCTCAAGTCGGAGTTCGTGAAAAAGGCTTGAGCCGCGCGCGCGGCTTCGAGTCCGCCGCTGCTATACTGCGCGCGCCCATGGATCCCCGTCGTCGACATCGATGGATTGCGTGGCTGTTGCCACTGTTCATCCTCCGTGCCTTCGTGCCGGTTGGATTCATGCTGCATGGTTCGGATCAGGGGCTGCAGCTCGTCCTGTGTACGGGCGTAGGTCCGGCACCGATCGGACCATGGAGTGCCGGGGCTGCAGCCGAGCATCAGCATCATGAGCACGCAGCCGGACACGATGCTCATGCACAGCATCATGTCGCCAGTCATGATCATCACCACAGCTCCTCCGAATCGCACGCAGATTCCCTTTGTCCTTTCGCCGCGCTTGGCGTCGGCTTCATCGATGCAGTAGCGCAATGCTCTGCCGTTGCGGGCCTGGTCGCCTCCCAGGTCGTTCTTCTTCCTTCCCAGCAGCTTCCGACCCAGGAGCTGATTTCTCTTCACCGCATCCGCGGTCCTCCTTCTCTCCCCGCGTAGAAACGATCAATCACGAGTGCACGGTTGGCGCCTGGTCGTCAGCTGCGTAGTCGACGTCGAGAGTGCCGAGGCTGGTGTCGAGCCGACTCGGTCACGCGTAAGCGGCGTTCGACTGGGTGGCCGTTCGACATGGCGTGGTGCCGTGCGGCTGAACGGTGCTGACCTTTGAAACGCGAGCCGCGTCATGCGAACGCCGTGCTCGACGGTGCGGCTGCGCCACGCATTTCATTTTTGGGAGACTTTCATGGATTCAAGAATCATTGCCGCCACGACACTGGCTTGCCTGGCGGCACCGGCCTTTGCGGACGTGCCGTCGGCAAGCAGGGTGGAGAGTGTCATCGTCACCGCGACCCGGGTCCCTGAGGATCCGCCGATAGTCGCTGCAACGCGCGAGCGGCTGTCCCGCACTCCGGGAGCCGTCGCGATCGTTGCAGCGGAGGCGTACGAGACACGGCTGGCCGTGGGAATGCCCGACCTGCTGCGTGATGTACCGGGTGTGCTGTCGAACAAGCGCTACGGCGAGGAATCGCGCTTGTCGATTCGAGGGTCGGGCATCGATCAGTCCTATCACCAGCGCGGTGTGCTGATCGCGCAGGATGGCGTGCCGTTCGCGGACGCGGATGGCTTCTCCGACTTCCAGAAGGTCGATGCGCTGGGTGCACGCTACATCGAGGTTTACAAGGGTGGCAATGCGCTGCGCTTCGGCGGCGCGCAACTCGGAGGCGCGGTGAATCTCGTGACGCCGAATGGACGCACGGCGGAATCCGAGAACCTGCTGCGTGTGGAAGCTGGTTCCTTCGGCACGTTGCGCGGGGTAGGGGCTCTTGCTCGTACGTTCGGCGATTGGGACCTGTATGCGTCGGTCTCTGCATTGCAGGCCGATGGTTACCGCGAGCACTCCGCGCAGGACCAGGTGCGCGGCACGCTCAACATCGGGCGTAGTTTCGGCGAAGATCAGGATGTCAGGCTCATCGTGTATCGCGCGGACGTCGACCAGGAAGTGCCCGGTACCCTGAGTCTGTCGGACGCTCTCGATCATCCGAAGCGCGCGGGCGCTGGGGTTGCGGCCAACGACTGGTTGCGTGATCAGGACACGACGCGCGTTACGTTGCAGACGCACTGGCGCTTCAGCGATGCGTTGGTGTTCGAAGGCGGCATCTACACCACCAGCACCGACGTGCATCACCCGATTCCGATCGTCATCGACCAGAGCATCGACACGCAGGGCGCCTTCGGTCGTTTCGACTGGAGCGGCGAGCTGGCCGGCCACAAGGCCGACCTGTTCGCGGGCGTCTACTACCGTCAGGGCAGGAACGACCAGGGATTGTTCGTGAACGACGGTGGGCGCAATGGCTTTCAGTTCGGCGATGGCCGCCAGGAAGCCACGGCGCTCGACGTGTTTGCCGAAGGCCGCTGGTTTGCAACCGAACGCTTCGCACTGGTTGCGGGCGGCTCATACGGCCGCGCCACACGCGACTATCGCGACAACCTGAATGCGGCAAACGACGCGCAGAGGAATTTCGATTGGTTTGCGCCGCGCCTGGGGATCTTGTGGCAGAACGAAAGCGGCGTGCAGGTCTATGGCAACGTCACACGTTCGGTCGAGCCGCCTCACTATGGGGCGCTGGTGCAGGCGCCTTATCCCGGACTGGTACCGGTGGATTCGCAGGAAGCATGGACCGTGGAGGCCGGCACCCGCGGTCGCAACGGTGCGTTGACCTGGGATGTCGCGCTCTACCGTTCACGGATCGAGGGCGAGCTGCTCAGTTTCAATGCGGCCACCGGGTATCCGGCAGCGTTCTTCAATGCCGGAGACACGGTTCACCAGGGTCTGGAAGCCAGCCTTGATTGGCGCCTCATCGAGGGATCCCAAAGCTCGCTCACGCTGCGCCAGACTTACGCGTGGTCCGATTTTCGTTTCGATGGCGATCCGGTCTATGGCAACAACCGGCTGCCCGTGGTGCCGCAGCATCAGTACCGGTTGGTCCTCAAATGGGCGCATTCGTCCGGCTTCTTTGTCGAGCCGGCCGTGGACTGGCGCATCGGCGACGTCCAGGTCGATTACGCCAACACCTTGAAAGCACCTTCGTATGCGCTGATCAACCTGGATGTCGGCTGGCGCCGCGGCAGCTTGTCGCTGTTCATCGATGGACGCAATCTCACGGACAAGCGCTACGTGGCCGAGTTCGGTGCAGTTACCGATGCCCGCACCGCACAGACGAACGTGTTCTATCCAGGCGAAGGACGCTCGGCGTTCGCGGGAGCGAGCTGGCGATTCTGACAGCCGGGTGCTGAACGGATCGCTCGTGTGCCGGTACGAGCGATCCGTCGGTGGCAGGCTCCGTGGTACCTGGCGAAGTCAGTCGTTTGCCGACCGCCGCCTGGATGCCGCGGTGCACGCTCATTTCTACGGCGTAGACTAGCGAAACCGAGGCCGAGCGGATCGCACTATCGTGTGGCGCAGCAATGCCGGCGCGCATCGAGCCACTGCCAAAGGCGCGAGCCGAAGCCCGTTCCGGCCAGCGCAGTCGGCAGAGCCGCAGCATCTCCTGCGCCTCAAAAAATATCTGCTTCTCTACGCGGGCACGGTGCTGCTGGTGGGGTGGGCCTTCGGCGTCGCGTACGTCTTCACCGACTATCAGCGGACGTTCGCCGCTGCGCGCACTCATCTGCTCAGTCTGGCAATCGCTCTGAACTCGCACACCGAAGCGATCTTCGCCGACGGTCTCGGCGCTGCGCACGCGGCCGCCAATCATCTTGCTTCCAACGGCGGCCTGTCCCAGGTCCCTGCGCCACAGGCCATGGCCTTGCTGCACAACGAACTGACCGTTGGCCGGTACGTAGCCGCGCTGTTCGTCGCCTCTGCCGACCGGCTGCTGATCGCCGGTCGAAACGATTACTGGTACGACGATCGCCGGCCTGCATCCTGGCTGCGCGCCGCCTTCCTGGACAGCCCGGCATTCTTCATTGGCGCCCCGATGCCGTATCCGGCCAGGCCAGACCGGCTCGTCATTCCGATCGCCAGGAAGGTGACCGGACAAGATGGCGTCGTCTATGCCGGCGCCTGGTTCGACGTCGAAGCATTGCGCAAACGCTATGCGAGCGTCCTGCCACACGATGGCGTCATGGGGTTGGTGACGCAAGAAGGCGGAATTCTCGCGCAGGAGGCATCGGGCACGCTCACGAACGTACCCACCCGACGCGGCGTGCGTAGCGCCGCGATCTATCACTACGCCGTCGAGCAGGCGCGTGGGCGACCGACGATCCTCATGGCAGATTGGCCGAACGGCATCGACATGGTTTATGCCGTCTCGCGGCCGGAACCCGATGCCCTGTTGATTGCCGTCGTCGGTCTCACGCGGCAATCGATCGTCGCTCCCTGGCATGCGCGCACGTGGGCAGTGTTCGCTCTTGCCGGGCTCTCCACGATCGCATTGTTGCTGCTGACACGCTTGCTGTTCCGCTACATCGACGAATTGAGTCAGGCGCAGGCCGCCCTTGCGCGAATCAACGAAACGCTCGAGCAGCGAGTGGCCAGTCGCACCTCGGCGTTGCAGAG
>DATMEZ010000031.1:0-24985 GCA_035556415.1 Povalibacter sp. | reverse complement strand
CTGACCGGCAAGCGCATCTTCCGCATGGCGCCGATCCATCATCATTTCGAACTGAAGGGCTGGGCCGAGCCCAAGGTCATCGTGCGCTTCTGGATCATCTCGGTGATCCTGGTGCTGGTGGGCCTGGCGACGCTGAAGGTGCGCTGAAGCATGACGCCGCACGCCAACACGAACCTTGCCTCGCAGCGCCAAGCCGGACGCACCGTCGTCGTCGGCCTGGGACGCACCGGGCTTTCGTGCGCGCGTTATCTGCAGTCACGTGGCGTTGCTTTCGCTGTGACCGACAGCCGCAGCTCGCCGCCGGAATCCGCGGCGCTGCGGCAACTGGCTCCGCAAGCACAGGTCTCGTTCGGCGCCTTCGATGCATCGTTGCTCGACGGTGCAACTCAGATCGTCGTTTCACCCGGTGTGTCGTTGCGCGAGCCGTTGCTCGTGGATGCGGTCAAGCGCGGATTGCCGCTCGTCGGTGATATCGAATTGTTTGCGCGCGAAGCAAAGGCTCCCGTCGTGGCCATCACCGGTACCAATGGCAAGAGCACGGTCACGACGCTCGTGGCGCGCATGGCCGAAGCTGCCGGCAAGCGTGTGCTGGCGGGCGGCAATCTTGGCCGGCCGGCGCTGGATCTGCTGGATGAACCGGTGCCCGATCTTTACGTGCTGGAGCTCTCGAGCTTCCAGCTCGACACGACGCAATCGCTGCGCACGGCCGCCGCGACGGTGCTCAACGTCACGCCCGATCACATGGATCGCTACGCGACTCTCGGCGACTACGCCGCATCCAAGGCCCGCATCTTCGCCAATTGCGACGCCGCAATCCTGAATCTCGACGATGCCGCGGTCCGTGGCATGGCTGGTAGTGCCAGGCGCAAGCTGGGCTTCAGCTTGTTGCGCGATCCGGCGGCGGACTACTACGCAGACGCTCAGGGCAGTGACGTCGTTCTGATGCAGGGCAATGCGCCCATCGTTGCGATGTCGGAGCTGAAGATCACGGGCCTGCACAACGCAGCCAACGCGCTCGCTTCACTCGCAATGTCCGATGCACTCGGGCTTGCGCGCGAACACGCCGTGCAGGCGCTGCGCGACTTTCCCGGCCTGCCGCATCGATCGCAGTGGGTCGCCGATGTCGACGGCGTGCGCTACGTCGATGACTCGAAGGGCACCAACGTCGGTGCGACGCTCGCCGCGGTTGCCGGCATGCCCGGCTCGCTGGTGCTGATCGCTGGCGGGCAGGGCAAGGGTCAGGATTTCTCGGCGCTGGCCGCTGCGTTCCGCGGCAAGGTGCGGCACGTGGTGCTGCTGGGTCAGGATGCAAAGCGGATCGCCGATGCCGTGCAGGGCGTCAGCACCCTGGAGTTCGCTCGCGACATGGACGAAGCGGTGCAGATGTCTGCCAAGGCAGCACGGCCAGGGGAGACGGTGTTGTTGTCTCCGGCATGCGCGAGTCTCGACATGTTCCGCGATTACGCACATCGCGGTGACGTTTTTGCGGCGGCGGTTCGAGGGTTGCGCTCATGAACGCCGCAGCCATGACCTTCGCACGCTCCAGCGCCCGGCCGAAGCGCTTCATGTTCGATCCGGTGCTGCTGCTCAGCGTCGCCGGCATCCTGCTCATCGGCCTGGTGATGGTGACCTCCGCTTCCATCTCGATTGCGGATCGCCAGATGCACGAGCCGCTGTACTACCTGCAGCGCCAGGCCATGGGCGTGACGCTCGGGCTCGTGGCTGCCGGCTTCATGATGTTCGTGCCGACCGGCGTGTGGGAGCGGCTGGCCATGCCGCTGCTGCTGCTGGGCTTCCTGTTCCTGATCGTGGTGCTGATTCCCGGCATCGGTCACGAAGTGAACGGCAGTCGTCGCTGGCTGCGCATGGGTTTCATGAACTTCCAGGCGTCCGAGCTGGCGCGCGTGTTGCTGCTGACGTACCTGGCGAGCTATGTGGTGCGGCGTCAGCAGGAGCTGAAGGATGAGCTGCGCGGCTTCCTGAAACCGCTGGGCCTTTTGATGGGCGCCGCGGCACTGCTGCTGCTCGAGCCGGACTTCGGTGCTGCGACCGTGCTGGTCGCGACGGGTCTGGGCGTGCTGTTCCTGGCCGGCGTGAAACTGCGTCATTTCATTGCACTGGTGGCGCTGGCCGCCTCGGGCATGGCGGTGATCGCGGTGACCTCCGCCTATCGCCTGAAGCGCCTGACGGCGTTCCTCGATCCGTTCGCC
Source organism: Povalibacter sp. (assembly GCA_035556415.1). GTDB lineage: Bacteria > Pseudomonadota > Gammaproteobacteria > Steroidobacterales > Steroidobacteraceae > Steroidobacter. Next base: position 22,775 of record DATMEZ010000031.1, on the reverse strand, counting down.
GATCCGTTCAATTCCGGTTTCCAGCTGACGCAGTCGCTGATCGCCATCGGTCGCGGCGAGCTGGCGGGTGTGGGCCTGGGCTCCAGTGTGCAGAAGCTGTTCTACCTGCCCGAGGCGCACACCGATTTCGTGTTCGCCATCCTGGCGGAAGAGCTGGGGCTGATCGGCGTGGTGGCGACGCTGTCGCTGTTCGTGATTCTGGTGTGGCGCTCGTTCCATGTGTCGCGCCTGGCTGCCGACGCCGGCCTGGCGTTCCAGGCTTACTGCGCCGCCGGCTTCGGCATCTGGCTGGGGTTGCAAACCTTCATCAATGTCGGCGTGAACCTGGGATTGCTGCCGACCAAGGGATTGACGCTGCCGCTCATGTCCTACGGCGGCTCAAGCATCCTGGTGACGCTGGGCTGGATTGGCCTGCTGATGCGCATCAATCACGAAGCCGCTGCCGCGGGTCGTCTCGCGGTGCCGCGCAGGGAGCGCACGCAATGAGCCAGGCGGTAATGAATCAGCCAGGCGCAGGGCGCACCGTCTTGATCATGGCGGGTGGAACCGGTGGACACGTGTTCCCCGCACTTGCTGCTGCGCGCGTGCTTCGAGAGCGCGGCTTCGAGCCTGTGTGGCTCGGTACGCAGCGGGGCCTGGAAGCGAAGCTCGTGCCGCCGCAGCAGATTCCGATCGAATGGATCAGCGTCGGTGGTCTACGCGGCAAGGGCATCACGACGCTGCTCGCTGCGCCGTTCCGACTGTCGCTGGCGATCTGGCAGAGCCTGCGGGTCATGAACAAGTGCAAGCCCGTGGTCGTGCTCGGCGCCGGCGGATTCGTTTCCGGCCCCGGCGGCCTTGCAGCGTGGCTGACGCGTCGGCCGCTGGTGATTCATGAGCAGAACGCCGTGGCGGGTCTGACCAATCGCATGCTGGCGCGACTTGCGAAGCGTGTCTTCGAAGCATTCCCCGCGAGCTTCCCGAAATCCATTCATGCGGAACGGGTCGGCAATCCGGTGCGCCGTGAAATCGCTGCGCTTGCGCCGCCCGCACAAAGATTCGCGGAACGCCGCGGTCCGTTGCGTGTGCTGATCATCGGCGGCAGCCAGGGCGCGTCGCGCTTGAATGTCGTAGTGCCGGCGGCGCTGGCGATGATCGATGCGGCTTTGCGGCCGCAGGTGCTGCATCAGGCGGGTGAGCGTCATCTGCAACAGGCGCGTGAGTACTACACCAAGCACGGCGTGCAGGCGGACGTGCGTGCGTTCATCGACGACATGGCCGAGGCATACGGCTGGGCGGATCTGGTGATCTGTCGCTCCGGCGCGCTGACGGTTTCGGAGCTCGCAGCCGCGGGGTTGGCGGCGGTGTTCGTGCCATTCGCAGCGGCGGTCGATGATCATCAGACCCACAACGCGCGTTTCCCGGTCGATGCCGGCGCTGGCGTGTTGATTCCGGAAAGCGAACTGACGCCGCTGCGCTTGTCGAACGAGTTGCAGGCGCTGCTCAGTGCAGGCCGCGAGCGATTGGCCGAGATGGCAGTGAAAGCGCGTTCGCTGGCGCTGGCCGATGCAGACGTGCGGTTGGCGGATGCTTGTGTGGCAGCGGCGGGAGGTGCGTCATGACCGACCGGATGCGGCGCATTCATCGAATTCATTTCGTCGGCATCGGCGGCGCCGGCATGGGCGGCATCGCCGAAGTGCTGGTGAACCTCGGTTACGCGGTGCAGGGCAGCGACCTGAAGCCTAACAAGGTGACTGCGCGCCTGGAGCGCCTGGGCGCGAAGATCATGATCGGTCACGCGGCAGCGAACGTCGGTGCGGCAGACGTCGTGGTGGTCACCAGCGCCGTGAGCGCGGACAACGTCGAGATCATCGAAGCAACTGCGCGTCGGCTGCCGATCGTGCAGCGTGCAGAAATGCTCGGTGAGCTGATGCGCTTCCGGTACGCCGTCGCGGTTGCCGGCACGCACGGCAAGACCACGACCACGAGCATGGTCGCAAGCCTGCTCGCCGAAGGCGGGCTCGATCCGACGTTCGTCATCGGTGGCCGGCTGGTCAGCGCGGACACCAATGCGCGATTGGGGCAGGGCAAGTATCTGGTGGCGGAGGCCGACGAAAGCGATGCCTCCTTCATGCACCTGCAGCCCATGATCGCCATCGTCACCAACGTCGACAAGGATCACCTGGGCACGCACGAGGGCGATTTCGAGCGCCTGAAACAGAGTTTCATCGATTTCCTGCACAACCTGCCGTTCTACGGGCTGGCAGTGGTGTGCGCCGACGACCCGGATGCCGCGGCGCTGATTCCGAAGATCGGCCGCCCGGTCGTGACCTATGGCATCGATCAACCCGCCGACGTGCGCGCCGAGAACATCGTGCGCGACGGTGTGAAAACCCGCTTCATCGTGACGCGCGCCGGCAAACCGGCGGCACTCGAAGTCACACTGAACCGACCGGGCCGGCACAACGTACTGAACTCGCTGGCGGCGATCGCCGTTGCCACCGAGCTCGAAGTGGCTGACAGCGCGATCCAGGCGGCACTGGCGAGCTTCCAGGGCATCGACCGGCGCTTGCAGCAGAACGGTGACGTGCCGACCGCATCGGGCAACGTCACGCTGATCGATGACTATGGTCATCATCCGACCGAGCTGGCCGCGACGCTCGAAGCAATCCGTCAAGGCTGGCCGGGGCGGCGCATCGTGCTCGCCTTCCAGCCGCATCGCTATACGCGTACGCGCGATCTGCTCGATGACTTCGCCTCCGTGCTGGCTGGCGTCGATGCGTTGCTGGTGACTGAGGTTTACGCAGCGGGAGAAGCACCGATCTCCGGTGCCGATGGCAAAGCGATCTGCCGCGCGGTGCGTTCGCATGGCCGGGTCGAGCCGGTGTTCGTCGAGAAGATCGAGCAGCTGCCGCAGGCCCTGGTGCAGATCATTCGCGATGGCGACCTGGTGGTCACCATGGGCGCGGGCAGCATCGGTGCCGCGGCGGCGGAACTGCCGAAGACGCTGGCCAGCCTGCGTCCTGCGCCCGTCGTCGATCGGAGGCGGCCATGAACTCGCTGGCGCTGCCTCCCGATTTCGAGTCGCGCGTGCTGCGCAACGAGAAGATGGCGAAGCACACGTCCTGGCACGTGGGCGGGCCGGCGGATCTGTTCTTCCGGCCGCTGGACGTCGCCGACCTCGCAACCTTCCTGCAGAGCCTGGAGTCCTCGACGCCGGTGATGTGGATCGGGCTCGGCAGCAACCTGCTGGTGCGCGATGGCGGGCTGCGGGGTGCCGTGATCGATACGCACGGCGTGTTCGCCGAGCTGGAGCGTCTGAACGACAACGAAGTGTGGGCTGGTGCCGGCGTTGCCTGCGCCAAGCTGGCGAAGCAGTGCATCAAGTGGGGCCTGGGCCCGGCGGAGTTCTTCGCTGGCATTCCGGGAACGTTGGGTGGTGCGCTCGCCATGAACGCAGGCGCCTTCGGCGGCGAGACCTGGAATCACGTGTTGTCGGTGGCGACGCTGGATCGTGCCGGTGTGCGTCATGAGCGTCCGGCTGCAGATTTCAATGTCAGCTATCGGCATGTCGCCGGACCGGCCGATGAATGGTTCCTCGGCGCGCGGCTGCGCTTCGAGCAGCGGCCGGGCGTCAGCAATGACGACATCCGCATGCTGCTGGCACGTCGCAAGGCGACGCAGCCCATCGGCGAATGGTCGTGCGGCTCGGTATTCACCAATCCGCCCGGCGATCACGCCGCGCGGCTGATCGACAGTGCCGGCTTGAAGGGCTTCCGCATTGGCGGCGCGCGCGTGTCGGAGATGCACGCCAACTTCATCGTGAACGATGGCACGGCCAGCGCCGCGGACATCGAGCAGTTGATCACGCACGTGATGCAGACGGTCGAGCGCACGCACGGCGTGAAGCTCAAGCCGGAAGTGCGGATCGTGGGAGAGGTGCGACATGGGTAACGGCAGGATTACCGATGCCCGCGAGTTCGGCCGTGTCGCCGTGCTGATGGGCGGCAGCTCGTCGGAGCGCGAGGTGTCGCTCGATTCCGGCCGCAATTGCCTGGAAGCGCTGCAACGTCGCGGCGTCGACGCATACGCGGTGGATGGCATCCCGGCGCTAATCGATGAGGTCAAGGCCAGGCGCTGCGATCGCGTCTTCAACATCCTGCACGGCCATCACGGCGGTGGCGAAGACGGTGTGCTGCAGGGCCTGCTGGATGCGTTCGGCGTGCCTTACACGGGCTCGGACGTGCTGGGCTCGGCCCTGTCGATGGACAAGATTCGCACCAAGCAGGTCTGGTTGTCCCTGGGACTGCCGACGCCGCGTTACGTACGTCTGTCGAGAACGGACGACGTCGAAGCCGCCGCACGCGCGCTTGGATTGCCTGTGATCGTGAAGCCGGCGTGCGAGGGTTCCAGCGTCGGCATCAGTCGTGTGTTCAAGGAAGCGGATCTGGCGGACGCCATTGCCCTGGCGGCGCGCTATGAAGGTGAGTTGCTGATGGAGCAACTGATCGTTGGCGAGGAGTACACGGTCGGCATTCTGGGCGCACAAGCGTTGCCGTCGATTCGCATCGTTCCCGCCGGTGAGTACTACGACTATCACGCGAAATACGTCGCCGAGGACACGCAGTACCTCTGTCCGGGTCTGAGCGGCGCGGCCGAGACCGAGTTGCTGGCGCTTTCACTCGAGGCGTTCCAGGCGGCGGGTTGCGGCGGCTGGGGTCGCGTCGACGTGATGCGCGACCGCTCCGGCGCAAATTTTCTGCTGGAAGTGAATACGGCGCCGGGCATGACCAGCCACTCGCTGGTGCCCAAGGCGGCGAAGGCGCACGGCATCGAGTTCGACGAACTGGTGTGGCGTGTACTGGAAACGAGCTTTGAGCGAGGAGGGCGTACCTGATGCTCGCATCGCGCAAGCGCAATCGCCGCAAGCAGCAGGAGACGAGCCCGCGCTGGTCGCTCGACTGGCTCAAGCCGCTGCTGGCCGACGGGCTGCGCCCGGTGCTTGGCATGTCCGGCGTGATCCTTGCGACGGGGCTTGCCGTGTGGGGCGTGGCGACCGCGCTCGACCGGCCGATCTCGCAAGTGGAAGTCGGCGGACAGTTCCAGCGCGTCGCGCCGGTGCAGATCGAAGCGGCCGTGGCGCCGTTTCGCGGTGTGGGTTTTCTATCGATCGATCTGGATGCGTTGCAGGCGTCCCTGCAGAAGATTCCGTGGGTGGATCGTGTGCGCGTCGAGCGCCGCTGGCCAAAGGCGGTGCGCGTGATGATTACCGAGCACGTGGCCGCTGCACGCTGGGGCGAAGACGGGCTCATGAATACGCGCGGCGAACTGTTCCTGCGCAATGCACCGCACGTTCCGCCGGAGCTGCCGCAGCTGATCGGTCCCGACGGTACCGAAGAGCAGGTAGCCAAGCTCTATCTGGAAAGTTATCCGCGGTTGCTCGCGGTCGGCATGCGGCTGTCGAAGGTCGAACTCGATCCGCGCGGCGCGTGGTCACTGACGCTCGCCAACGGCGTGCAGGTAAGGCTCGGGCGACAGGACGTGCACGAGCGTCTCGAACGTTTTCTACGCGTGGCCAGCCCGATGGTGGCTGCCCGCGCTACTGAGGTGAATTACGTTGATCTGCGTTACAGCAATGGTTTTTCGGTCGGCTGGAATCCGCCCACTCGCGTCGCGCACGACGCCAAGGATCTAAGGTCCGATGGCTAGAAAAAATGACCGCAATCTGATCGTCGGCCTGGACATCGGCACCTCCAAGGTGGTGGCCATCGTCGGGGAGCTGACGCATGACGGCAAGCTCGAGGTCGTGGGCCTGGGCTCGCATCCCTCGCGCGGATTGAAGCGCGGGGTGGTCGTCAACATCGAGTCGACGGTGCAGTCGATCCAGCGCGCGGTGGAGGAGGCCGAGCTGATGGCCGGCTGCGAGATCCACTCGGTCTATGCCGGCATCGCCGGCAGCCATGTGCGCAGCCTGAACTCGCACGGCATCGTCGCCATCCGCAACAAGGAAGTAACTTCCGAAGACGTGGATCGCGTGATCGACGCGGCGCGCGCGGTGGCGATCCCGGCGGATCAGAAGATCCTGCACATCCTGCCGCAGGAATTCCTGATCGACAGCCAGGAAGGCATTCGCGAGCCCATCGGCATGTCCGGTGTGCGCCTGGAGGCGAAAGTACACATCGTCACGGGGGCCGAGAGTGCGGCGCAGAACATCGTGAAGTGCGTACAGCGCTGCGGCCTGGCGGTGGAAGACATCGTGCTGGAGCAGCTTGCGTCCAGCCACGCGGTGCTGGCGGATGACGAAAAGGAATTGGGCGTGTGCCTGGTCGACATCGGCGGCGGCACCACGGACATCGCCGTGTTCTCCGGCGGCGCGATCCGTCATACGGCCGTGATCCCGATCGCGGGCGATCAGGTCACGAACGATATCGCGGTGAGTCTGCGCACGCCGACGCACCACGCCGAGGAGATCAAGATGAAGTTCGCCTGCGCGCTGTCGCAGCTGGCGAACTCGGACGAAACCATCGAAGTGCCGAGCGTCGGTGATCGGCCGCCGCGTCGGTTGGCACGTCAGACGCTAGCCGAGGTCGTAGAGCCGCGTTACGAGGAGCTGTTTGCGCTGATTCGCGAAGAGCTGCGTCGCTCCGGCTTCGAAGAAGTGATCGCGGCCGGCGTCGTGATCACCGGTGGCAGCGCCAAGATGGAAGGCGCGGTCGAGCTCGCCGAGGAAGTGTTTCACATGCCGGTTCGTCTCGGCCTGCCGCAGCACATCGCGGGGCTGGTCGACGTGGTGACCAATCCGATTCATTCGACCGGCGTGGGTCTGTTGTTGTACGGCCGCGAGAACTACATGCGCGGCCGGCGCGAACCGTTGACCGGCAATGTGCGCGGTGTGTGGGACCGAATGCGCGCATGGTTTCAAGGAAATTTTTGATGGAAGGGCGCAGGGCGAAGTGGCGACCTCTGATCGCTGCGCGAGTCTTGTGCGTTTGTTGACGTAGATATTTAGATGTCCAAACGGCATCGAGGGGACTAACGATGTTTGTACTTGCAGAATCCGAAAATCAAGGGGCCATCATCAAGGTCATCGGTGTGGGCGGCGGCGGCGGCAACGCCGTGGCCCACATGGTGCAATCCGGGATCGAAGGCGTGGATTTCATTTGCCTGAACACCGATGCGCAGGCGCTCAAGGCTTCGAAGGTGAAGGTCGGTTTGCAGATCGGCTGCAACATCACCAAGGGCCTGGGCGCGGGCGCCGATCCGGAAGTCGGCCGCCAGGCGGCGATGGAAGATCGTGACCGCATCATCGAAATGATCGAAGGCTCGGACATGCTGTTCATCACCGCCGGCATGGGCGGCGGCACCGGCACGGGCGCCGCTCCGGTGGTGGCGCAGATCGCCAAGGAACTGGGCATCCTCACCGTTGCGGTGGTGACCCGGCCTTTCGACATGGAAGGCAGCAAGCGCATGTCCTCGGCCGACCACGGCATCAACGAGCTGTCGCGGCACGTGGATTCGCTGATCACCATTCCGAACCAGAAGCTGCTGACGGTGCTGGGCGGCGACATCACGCTGCTCGACGCCTTCAAGTCGGCCAACCAGGTGCTGCAGGGCGCGGTGCAGGGCATTGCCGAGCTGATCACCAAGCCCGGCATGATCAACGTCGACTTTGCCGACGTGCGCACGGTGATGGCGGAAACCGGTATGGCGATGATGGGCTCGGGCTCGGGCCGCGGCGAAAACCGCGCGCGCGAAGCAGCCGAGGCTGCTGTATCCAGCCCGCTGCTGGAAGATGTGAATCTCTCCGGCGCGCACGGCCTGCTGATCAACGTGACTGCGGGCATGGACCTGCGCACCAGCGAGTTCAGCATCGTCGGCGACACGGTGAAGCAGTACGCCTCCGAGGACGCCAACGTGGTCGTCGGCTGCGTGATCGATCCGGAGATGCGCGAGGAAATCCGCGTGACGGTGGTGGCGACGGGCATCGGCCGGCCGGTGGCGCAGGCGCAGCAGCCCACGGATGCACGCAAGATGACCGCCATCCCCGGCGGTCGCAGCTCGCGCGTGCCGACGCTGGACGATCTGCACGTGCCGACCTACATCCGCAACCAGCGTGATGGACAGGCCGCGCCGCGCCGGGCCGTGGGTGACGGGCTGAGCATGGACGACACCTCGATGCTCGACATTCCGGCGTTCCTGCGCCGGCAGGCGGACTGAGCGTCAGCCTCGGCGCACCAGCGCACTTCCCGGTGTGAGTCCCTCGCCGGGTGTGCGATGCCGCGAAGGCGCGGACAAGTCAGAGGCTTGTCCGTGCCTGCCAGGCGGTGCTACGGTGCGCGCGCGTCGATTGCAGGCGTTTCACGGCGCTTGATTCGAGCTGGCCACGGCTATCAGGACTTCGAGTCGTCCGATTGCTGCCGTGGCTCCCCGCTCAAAGCGCCGTCCTGCGGCGCCTGAAGTGCCTCGCCTCGCCAGGGCCGGCGGATGAATGTAGAGAGTTCCTGCGCGAATCGTCCGCCTGCACTGACTGTCTGACCCTGTGTGGAGGGTCCCATGTTTCGACAACGAACCCTGAAAAACACGATTCGCGCCACCGGGGTGGGATTGCATTCCGGCAAGAAGGTGTTGATGGTGCTGCGGCCCGCCCCGGCGGATACCGGAGTCGTGTTCCGCCGCACCGACCTGCAAGCGCAGATCGACGTGCCGGCGCAAGCCGAGAACGTCGGCGAAACCATGCTGGGCACCACGCTCATCCAGGGCGCAGCGCGGGTGTCCACCATCGAGCATCTGATGTCGGCGTTCGCCGGACTGGGGCTCGACAATGCCTATATCGAGCTGTCGGCGGAAGAAGTGCCGATCATGGACGGCAGCGCCGGCCCGTTCGTGTTCCTGTTGCAGTCCGCCGGCATCGAGGAACAGCCGGCGCCCAAACGTTTCGCGCGCATCCTCGAGCCCATCCAGGTGGAAGACGGCGACAAGTGGGCGCGCTTTACGCCGTACAACGGCTTCAAGGTGAATTTCGAGATCGAGTTCAATCACCCGATCTTCAAGAAGCGCGACCAGTCGGCCAGCATGGATTTCTCCACCACCTCGTTCCTGCGTGAAATCAGCCGTGCGCGCACGTTCGGCTTCATGCGCGACCTGGAATTCATGCGCTCGCGCAACCTGGCGCTGGGCGGCACCATGGAGAACGCCATCGTGCTGGACGACACGCGCATCCTCAACGAGGAAGGACTGCGCTACGAAGACGAGTTCGTGAAGCACAAGATCCTGGATGCGATCGGCGACCTGTACCTGCTCGGCCGCAGCATCATCGGCGAGTTCAGCGGCTACAAGTCCGGCCACTCGCTCAACAACAAGTTGCTGCGCAAGCTGATCGCGACGCCGCAGGCCTGGGAGGAGGTGACCTTCGAGAACGTGCAGGACTCGCCCATCTCTTATATACCGGTCGCCGCCGCAGCCGTCGGCGCCTGATGCCGCTGGCTTGCGGGATGTTCGCCGACGACATAATCACTTTCTGGTCCCGCCGGTTAGGGTGTTCCCGGGCCCACCTTGATACGGATTTTGGTGAACTGTGTCTCACCGGCCGCGCGCAACCTTTCCAGCAGATCGTGTTGCGCGTAGTGCAGGCGCGAGGCCCAAGCCGCCGAGTCGACACTGACCAGCAGCGTGTCGTCACGATAAGCGGCTGAAAGTACATGCTCTTTTTCCTCACCCGGCAGCGCCTGGCGGACCTTGGTGGTCAGCTCGATGCTGGCCCGGGCGCGCCGTTCCAGGTCGGCGAACAGCGACCCCAGGCCCTCGGTGATGGGCTTCATCGAGTCAGACATAAGCTGAAAGAAATTCCAGATGAGGCATGGCTGCTTGATCTTTTGGCCTTCGATTCTGCATATTCGCGCACGCTGTTTAAGGGCAAACCCGTCGAAAGGCGGGGACGCAAAGCCACCGGTCTAAGGGCCGCGCCCAGGTTCGCTGCAACCTGGGATCGCCGGTCACGATAGCGGGGTTGCCAGGATGTACAACTCGAACATCGGTTTTACGTCCAACTCCCCTTCGGTCGTAATGGATCGTCGGCTTGGCTGCGTCGTGCGCAGACAGCTGCGCTGTCGCCGATTTCAAAGGTCACGATTGATGGATGCCGATCGCGCCGGATTCACTTGAGGACGCGAGGTCACGATCGAATGAATGTCATCGTCTTTTCCAAGCGGCTGGGCGGAGCTCGGCAATTCGAGCTGGGGCGTCCGGTTACGCTGACGGTGACCGTTGCCGTAGTGGTGACGTTGCTGGCCACGGTGCTGTTCGCCGGCGTGCAACTGGGCCGCAGCGGCATGTTCCAGCCCACCGCGCAGGTCGCGGACTGGGGGCGCCGGCTGGAGGAGCAGCGCCTGCAGGTGGTCGATGCCAAGCAGGAGCTGCAGAACCGGCTGGATGCGCTCGCCAGCCGCGTCGGCCAGATGAACGCCCACGTGATCCGCCTGGACGCGCTGGGTCGGCGCCTGACGGAAATGGCGCACCTGGACAAGGGTGAATTCAACTTCGACAGCGCCCCGGCCGTGGGCGGCCCCGAGGGCCTGGTCGAAGGCGCGCTGGTCTCCTCTCCCGACATCTCCAACATGCTCGACGGCCTGGCGCACCAGATCAAAGACCGCGAGCGCCAGCTGAGCGTACTGGAAAGCCTGATCTCCACCCGCAACCTGAGCCGCCAGATCGTGCCCGGCGGCCGTCCCGTGAGCCACGGCTGGATCTCCTCCTATTTCGGCAAGCGCACCGATCCGTTCACCGGCCGCAATGCCTATCACCGCGGCATCGATTTCGCCGCCCCGGCCGGTTCCGAGGCGGTTGCCGTCGCCTCCGGCGTGGTGACTTATGCCAAGGAGCGCTTCGGCTACGGCAAGACCGTGGAGATCAACCACGGCAATGGCTACGTCACCCGCTACGCGCATAACCAGCGCTTGCTGGTCGCGCCTGGGGACACCATCCAGAAAGGCCAGCCCATCGCCCTGATCGGCTCCACCGGCCGTTCCACCGGACCGCACCTGCATTTCGAAGTGCTGAAGCAGGGCCGGGCGGTGGATCCAATGAGCTTCGTCCGCCAGTAGACGCCATTCTCCTGGCGGTACTTCTGCGCAGAACCCATCCGCAGGCGGGTCCAGCCGCAAAGATGGATTCCCGCGCCCCGCCCCCTACGCGAGGGCAAGCTCTACGCGGGAATGACGCGTGTGGGGGTGGGATGTGCCCGCGCCGCGTGACGAACTCTTAATTCCGCCCGCGGTCTGACCTTTCCTCGATAAATCCCGCCGGCGGCTTGTTTTTGGCGCCCCCTGCCCTCAACCGTAGGGTCATCGCCTCTGGCCCCGGCCTTCCGGCCGCAGGGTGGCGTGTACAATCGCGAACCTTTCCCGACCCACCGGAGTTTCAGCGTGGCGAATTGGCTCAGCCAACTGTTCGGCAGCCGCAATCAGCGGATTCTTAGCGGCTATTCCAGGAACGTCAGTCGTATCAATGCCCTGGAGCCGAGTTTCAAGGAATTGAGCGACGCGCAGCTGCAGGCCAAGACCGTGGAGTTCCGCGAGCGCCTGGCCAAGGGCGAGACGCTGGACGAGCTGCTGCCGGAAGCCTTTGCGGCCGTCCGCGAGGCGGCGCTGCGCGTCCTGGGAATGCGTCATTTCGACGTGCAGCTGATCGGCGGCATGGCGCTGCACGCCGGCAAGATTGCCGAAATGCGCACCGGCGAGGGCAAGACCCTGGTGGCGACGCTGCCGTCGTACCTGAACGCCCTGCCGGCCAAGGGCGTCCACGTCGTTACCGTGAACGAATATCTGGCACAGCGCGACGCCGATTGGATGGCGCAGGTGCACCGTTTCATGGGCCTGACCGTCGGTGTCATCAAGAGCGGGCAGTCCACCGAGGAAAAGCGCGCGGCTTACGCTGCCGACATTACTTACGGCACCAACAACGAATTCGGTTTCGATTACCTGCGTGACAACCTCGCGTTCCGGCTAGAAGACCGTGCGCAGCGCGGCCTCGCCTACGCCATCGTCGACGAAGTGGACTCGATCCTGATCGACGAAGCGCGCACGCCGCTGATCATTTCCGGTCCGGCCGAAGAGAGCACCGAGCTCTATATCCGGATCAACCAGCTGGTGCCGAAGCTGAAGCGCCAGGAAACCGAGGAAGGCGAGGGCGACTACTGGGCGGACGAGAAGACCCGCCAGGTCCATCTCTCCGACACTGGCCACGAGCACGCCGAGGAGCTGATCCTGGCCGCGGGCCTGCTCAAGCCCGAAGAAAGCCTGTACGACGCGGGCAACATCCGGCTGATGCACCACCTGAACGCAGCGCTGCGTGCGCATGCGCTGTACCACCGCGACGTCGAGTACATCGTGCGCAACGATGAGGTCATCATCGTCGATGAGTTCACCGGCCGCACCATGGTCGGCCGACGCTGGTCGGATGGCTTGCACCAGGCGGTGGAAGCGAAGGAAGGCGTGCGCGTGCGCGAGGAGAACCAGACGGTTGCCTCGATCACGTTCCAGAACTACTTCCGTATGTATTCCAAGCTGGGCGGCATGACCGGCACGGCCGATACCGAAGCGTTCGAGTTCCAGTCGATCTACGGCCTGGAAGTGGTGGTCATTCCGACGCACCGGCCGATGGTCCGCAAGGACCAGCCGGACCTGGTGTACCTGACCGCCAAGGACAAGTTCGACGCCATCATCGAAGACCTGCGCGAGTGCGCGGCGCGCGGCCAGCCGGTGCTGGTGGGTACGACGTCGATCGAGACCTCCGAGTACCTGGCAAACCTGCTGGACAAGGAAAAGATTCCGCACGAGGTGCTGAACGCGAAGCAGCACGAGCGTGAAGCCACGATCGTGGCGCAGGCAGGCCGTCCCGGCGCCGTGACCATCGCGACCAACATGGCCGGCCGCGGTACCGACATCGTGCTCGGCGGCAGCCTGGAGGTCGAGCTGAGCCAGATCGATCCCGCCGATGAGGCGGGGCGCCAGCGTGCGCGTGAAGAGTGGCAAAAGCGGCACGATGCCGTGCTCGCCTCCGGCGGCCTGCATATCGTGGGCACCGAACGACACGAGTCGCGCCGCATCGACAACCAGCTGCGCGGCCGTTCCGGCCGCCAGGGCGATCCGGGCTCGAGCCGTTTCTATCTCTCGCTCGAAGACAACCTGATGCGCATCTTCGGCGATCCGGAGCGCACCAAGCGCTGGCTGCAGACCGCCGGCATGAAGGAAGGCGAGGTCATCGAGAGCCGCATGCTGTCGAAGCAGATCGAGCGCGCCCAGCGCAAGGTCGAGGCCCACAACTTCGATGCTCGCAAGAACCTGCTCGAGTACGACGACGTCGCCAACGACCAGCGCAAGGTGATCTACCAGCAGCGCACCGAGGTCATGGCCGCCGAGGACGTGGCCGACTCCGTGGCCGGCATCCGTCACGAGGTGGTCAACGCCATCATCGATCGCTACCTGCCGCAGGGCAGCCCCGAGGACCTGTGGAACATCGACGGGCTGACCGAGACGCTGCAACGCGACTTCGGCGTGCCGCTGGACGTCAAGGGCTGGCTCGAAGCCGACAAGGACCTGGCCGAGGTGGACGTGCGCGAGCGCATCGTCAAGACGCTCAACGATGCCTACGAAGCCAAGGTCGAGACCTACGGCGCACCGATGGTGCGCTACCTGGAAAAGGCCATCATGCTGCAGCAGCTCGACCAGCACTGGCGCGAGCACCTGGCTGCGATGGACTACCTGCGGCAGGGCATCCACCTGCGCAGCTACGCGCAGAAGAATCCGAAGCAGGAATACAAGAGCGAGGCGTTCGAGCTGTTCACCACCATGCTCGATCGCATCAAGCACGACACCGTGTCGCTGCTGTCGCGCATGCAGCTGCGTACACAGGCGGAGATCGATGCCGAAGAAGCCGAGCGCCAGCAGCGCCTGGAGCGCGCGATGCGGTTCCAGCACGCCGCGCCCGAACAGCTCACCGCGCCGCAGGCGGCTGAGTCGGAACAGGGCGTACCGGGGGAATCAGCTCCTGTGGCGCAGTTCGTGCGCGAAACCCGCAAGGTCGGCCGCAACGAGGCCTGCCCCTGCGGTTCGGGCAAGAAGTACAAGCATTGTCACGGTGCGCTGGCGAAAGAAGGATGATTCACGTCGTCGCCGGTGCCCTGTTCAGTTCCATAGGGCGCGTGCTGTTGGCGCAGCGCCCTGAAGGCAAGCACATGGCTGGCGGCTGGGAATTTCCTGGCGGCAAACTCGAGCCGGGCGAGGAGCGCTTCGCGGGCCTGCAGCGTGAGCTGCACGAGGAGCTGGGCATCCAGGCGCAGGCCGGCGAACCGTTGATCTGCTACGAGCACCGCTACACCGACCGGCTCGTCACGCTCGACTTGTGGCTGGTGACGAAGTATTCCGGCGAGCCTCAGTCCCGCGAAGGTCAGCCGCTGAAGTGGGTGACGCTCGACGAGCTGGACGCCGCCGGCCTGCTCGAAGCGGACAAGCCGATGATTCCGGCGCTCAGGGGCCTGGAAGCCTGGGCGATGGGCTGCCGGATGTAAGTCAGCTCGGCGACTCCGGGCTGCGCCGTAATTTGTCCTCGAAGAACCGCACCACCATCTCGTAGAAATGCCGGCCTGTCTGCGGCACGCGGACCAGGCCGTGCTTGCTGCCCGGATAGGTCATGAGCTCGAACGGCTTGTCCAGCGACTGCAGTCGCTGCATCAGCTTCGTGCTGTGCGTGAACAGCACGTTGTCGTCGGCCATGCCGTGGACCAGCAGCAGGTTGCCGTGCAGCGCATCGACATGCGGCAACACGCCGCTCGGGCCGTAGTTGCTGGCCGGGCCCGGCAGGCCGAGATAGCGCTCGGTGTAGTGCGTGTCATAGAGCTGCCAGTCCGTCACCGGCGCGCCGGCGACGCCGGCTTTGAAAGCGGAGGTCGTGGTCAGCGCCATCAACGTCATGTAACCGCCGTAGCTCCAGCCCATGATGCCGATGCGCTCGCCGTCCACATCGGGCTGCGACTTCAGGAATTCGACGCCGCGCAGCTGATCCTCGATCTCGATCTTGCCCAGCCGGCCGGCGATGGCGGTATCGAACGTTTCGCCGCGGAAGCCCGAACCGCGATTGTCGAGGCTGAATACGATGAAGCCGTGCTGCGTGAGGATCTGCCGGAAATAACCCTGGGTGGCGCGGCCGCCGCCCATCCAGTCCTTGCGCACGTACTGGACGTGCGGCCCCCCGTACACGTCGACGACCACGGGATAGCGCTTGCCCGGCTGCAGGTTGGCGGGCTTGAGCAGGCGGTAGTACAGCGTTTGCCCGTCGCTGGCGCGGATCGAACCGAATTCCTCCTTGGGGTGGTCGGCTGCGAACGGCTGGTAGGGATGTGAGCTATCGAGTGCGTTGCGCACCAGCCAGCTGCTGATCTTGCCGTCCATCGAGCGCAGGCTCGCCGTCGGTGGCTGTTCGGGCGATGACCACAGATCGAGATACTGTTTCGCGCCGGGCAGGAGCTTCGCGTTGTGCACGCCGGGTTCGCTGGAAATGCGCCGCACCTTGCTCGCATCTGACGTATCGAGCGACGTTGCGTACAGCTGACGCTCCAGCGGCGAGGCCTGGTTGGCGAGGAAGTAAACCAGGCCTTTCGCTTCATCGACGCCGACCAGACCGCTCTCGCTGCCGTCGCCGACCACCATCCATGCGCCGGCTGTCAGCGGCCGGATCAGCTTGCCGTCGAAATCGTACAGATACAGGTGCTTGTAGCCGGAGCGCCGCGAGGCCCAGATGAAGGCCGGGCGCTTTTCCAGGAAGTGCAGGTCGTCGTGCAGCTCGACCCAGGCGGGACTGGTTTCGGTCAGCAGCACGCTCGCGCTGCCCTTGCGCGCGTCGATTTTCAGCAGGTCCAGACGTTTCTGATCGCGGGTCTGGCGCTGCACGGCCAGATGCTGCGAGTCCGGAAACCAACTTACCCGCGCCAGATAGGTGTCATCGGTGCCGAGACCGACCGACGTGACATCGCCTGAAGCGAGCTCCAGTACTTTCAACTCGACTTTCGTATTCGCTGTGCCGGCCGCCGGATAGCGTTGCCGGAACATGCGCGCGCCGTCAGCATTGATCTCGAAGCGCTCGATTTCCTGCACCGGCGCATCGTCGATGCGGGTGAAGGCGATCCGGCGCTCGTCCGGCGACCACCAGTAGCCGGTGTCGCGATCCATTTCTTCCTGGGCGACGAACTCGGCGACACCGTTCTGCACGAGACCTTCGCCGTCAGTGGTCAGTGCGCGTTCCCGACCGGTGCTCAGCTCGATCACGAACAGATCCTGGTCCCGGATGAAGCTGACGTATTTGCCGCGTGGCGAGAAACGGGCGTCCGTTTCGTAACTTTCGGTAGTGGTCAACCGACGGGCCGCGTTCTTGCTCGCAGTCAGATCATAGAGATACAGGTCTCCACCGAGCGGTACCAGCAGGCGCTTGCCGTCGCTCGAGAAGCTGTACTCGACGATGCCGCGCAAGGATGCCGTTCGCTGGCGTTCGCGGCGTGCTTCCTCTTCCGCCGAAAGCTGCTCGTTGTCGCCCACGAAAGCACGGGAATCGACCAGCAGTTTCGCTTGCCCGGAGCGCGTGTCGAAGGCCCACAGATCGAGCTGATCCGGGTTGTCCTGCTTGCCTTGTAGATAAGTGACGTAGCGGCCGTCGGGCGAGAACTTTGGCTCACGCAGCTGCGGCCCGCTCAGGTCCGGCGCACCGAAAATCCTGGCGACGCTGAGAGGTTCCGCCGCCGCAACGGTTGCGGCGAACGCAGTCAGGGAAACGATGAGCATCTTTGTATACCGCATGAGCCGCACCGCAAGCCGTGAGTTTTGAGGATAATGGCCGCAGACCGGCGTCCGCGCCAACCATTTCTCGCCGCCTGGATGGCATGCGACCGGGCGGCGGCGCCGTAAAAAACTGTGGGAGAAGCGACCGATGAAACAGGCTCTGATCGCAGTGTGCGTTGTGTTGTCAGTGGCTGCGTGTGGCTCGCAGAATGCCCGAGAGCCGGCCCAGAAGGCTGCACTGTCTTATCCCGACAGCCCGCGTTCCGATCATGTCGATGTCTATCATGGCGTGCGCGTGGCGGATCCGTACCGCTGGTTCGAGGACATCGGCAGTCCGCAGGTCCGGCAGTGGGTCGAGGCCCAGAACCGGCTGTCGCAGCCCATCCTCGAAGCGATCCCGGCGCGTGAGCAGGTCCGCAAGCGGCTGACCGAGTTGTGGAATTACGAACGTTACGACGTGCCGGTCAAGCGCGGTGGCCGCTATTTCTACCTGCGTAACGACGGCTTGCAGAACCAGAGCGTGCTGTACGTGACCGAGTCGCTCGAACAGCAAGCGCGCGTTCTGCTCGATCCCAACAAGTTCAGCGGCGATGCCACGGTGGCGCTGGGCGAGTTCGTGCCGAGCCCGGATGGCCGACTGCTGGCGTACAGCCTGTCCGATGGCGGCACCGACTGGCGCAGCTGGCATATTCGCGATGTTGCTACCGGCAAGGATCTGCCCGATGTCCTGCGCTTCATCAAGTTCCGCGAGGTGGCGTGGACCGCCGATTCGCGCTCGCTGTACTACGCGCGCTATCCGCTCAAAGAGGATGGAACCGGCGACGACTCGAAGCAGATGTCGATCTGGCTGCATCGCCTGGGTGGCTTGCAGGATGCCGACTCGCACGTCTACAGCGTCACGGATCACGCGACGCGCTATCCCTTCCCGCAGGTTTCCGACGACGGCCGCTACCTGATCATCAACGTCTATGACGGCTCGCAGGCGACCGGCCTGTACTACCAGCGGCTGGATGCGAACGGCGCGGTGACCGGACCGGTGGTGCGGTTGTTCGACAAGTTCGACGCCGATTACCAGTTCATCGCCGAGATCGACGATGTGCTCTATGTCTGGACGACGGCAGGCGCGCCGAATGGCCGGCTGGTCGCGATTCCTGCCACGGCACAAAGCGCTGACAGCGTGCGCGATGTCGTCGCCGAGGGCGAGTTCGCGTTGAACAACATCTCGATCGTCGGCGGCCGGGTGATCGCGCAGTATCTGAAGGATGCGTACTCGGTGGTGACCGTCAGCGACCTGCAAGGCAAGCGGTTGTACGACGTCACGTTGCCCGGCTACGGACAGGTGGGCGGCTTTGCAGGCGACGCCCGGGATTCCGAGACTTTCTTCTCCTACACGGACTTCCTGACGCCCGGTTCCATTTCTCGACTGGACGTGGCGAGCGGCAAGGTCGATGTGTTCCGTGCTTCGAAGATCGACGCCGACACCAGCCGGTATGTCACCGAGCAAGTGTTCTATCGCAGCAAGGACGGCACGCGCGTGCCCATGTTCATCACTCACAAGCGCGATCTGGTGAAGAACGGTCAGACGCCGACCATGCTGTACGGCTACGGTGGTTTCAATATTGCGCAACAGCCGGCGTTCAGCGTGCCGGTGCTGGTGTGGCTCGAAATGGGCGGTGTCTACGCCGTTGCCAACTTGCGCGGCGGTTCCGAGTACGGCGAGGCCTGGCACAGCGCCGGCACCCGGTTGCAAAAGCAGAACGTGTTCGATGACTTCATTGCCGCGGCCGAGTGGCTGATTGCGGAGAAGTACACGTCGACTCCCAAGCTCGCGATCCGCGGACGTAGCAACGGCGGATTGCTGGTCGGCGCGGCGCTGACGCAGCGGCCCGACCTGTTCGGCGCAACCCTTCCCGGGGTCGGTGTGCTCGACATGCTGCGCTATCACACGGCAAGCGCCAACGCGCGCCAATGGTCGACGGACTACGGCCTCAGTGAGAACGAAGCGGAGTTCAAGGCGCAGTACGCCTACTCACCGGTGCACAACGTGAAGCCAGGGACCTGCTACCCGCCAACTTTGATTACCACCGCGGATCGCGATGATCGTGTCGTGCCGTGGCACAGTTACAAGTTCGCCGCAGCCCTGCAGCATGGACAAGGTTGCAGTAACCCCATTCTGCTGCGCGTGGAAACTCGCGCTGGTCACGGTGCCGGCAAGCCAGTGTGGATGCAGATCGAGGATTTCGCCGACCAGTGGGGTTTTCTGGTCGACGCGCTGAAGATGCAGGAAGGCTGATCGCAGTTTCTTCCCTGTAGCCGTACTGGAGCGTGCGGCTGGATCACCTCCGGTCCCTCTCCCTTCAAGGAGAGGGCAGGGTGAGGGTCGACCGCCGTGTACGGTAGTTCCCGCTGATCCTCACCTGCGCTGTGCGCGGCCTCTCCCTCCAGGGAGAGGCGAGACAACGCTCAAGTATCCTGCTGGGAGAACAGCCTATTTTTCTCTCCCGGGCTCCTCGTGCTCGCCTTCGGTGATTTCCTCACCCGGGATGGCGTGTTTTTCGGAGGCCCAGGCACCCAGGTCGATCAGTTTGCAGCGCTCGGTGCAGAACGGACGCCAGGGCGAGCTTTCCGACCATTCGACCGGTCGGTCGCAGGTGGGGCAGGGGACGGTAGGCATAAGACGACGTGGAATTGGCTAAGTCATGGGGCGGGCGAATGTTGCCGCCAGCGCATCCTGGGGCCGGCTGCCCGCTTCCTCAAGTCCAGGGTCTAGGTACAGGTCGTCAGCAGGAACTTCACATCCTCGGTGGCTTGCACCGGACGCGAGTTGACGTCTGCCGAGGTCATGAAGCGGATACTGCAACGATGATGGCTGCCGCTGATCTCCGGGAACAGGCCGGTCCGGGGCGGTAACGTAATGCGCAGCAGCTGGCACGGGTTCTCCCGCTCGAACGTCAGCTGGAACACCCCGCCAGTGGCGGTTTCCGCCCGTGGGCGCGCCTGCTCGCGAGTGAGCCACAGCAGCTCGGTCACTGCATCGCACAGCGGCCGGATGGTGGCCATCCAGCCATCGAAGGTTGCCGCGCGGGCCGCGAATGGCTGATCCAGCCAGTGTCGGTAGTCCGGCAGGTCGAATTCGCAGGTGCCGCCGGGGATGGCGCTGCGATGCTTGATGGCATTGAGAAATTCCGAATCCCGCAGCCGCTGCATGAACAGTGCGCCGGCCGAATTGAGCTCGGTCCGCAGCCGCGTCAGGTTCGACAGCACCGCTTTGAGCCGACCGCCGTCCACGCCGGGGCGCGCGCCGTACTCGTGCATCACGGCCATCTGCCGCTCCAGCTCCTTGAGCACTTCGCTGCGGATGTCACCCCGGGCAGTGATCGCCAGAATCTCCAGCAGCGAGTTCACCGCGGCCCGCGTCGACCAGGAGTCGGCGCGCTCTTCGTGGTACAGGGTCTGTTGATACAGGAAATCCAGCCGCAGAAAGGTGCGCATCCGTTCGTTCAGCGGTTGCTCGTAGACGGTGGGAGCGGCGGTCTCGGCGCCGATCGCATTCTGATCTGGCGAAGTCATCGACGGATTGTGAAGCAGTCGGGCGCGTGAAGAAAGAAGAAGTGCATGGCAGACGCAGGTCGCGCCGCGATGGCGGCGACGATCGCGGATCTGGCGGGAAAACTCGGGAGCATGAACGCGGATCGACTCGACAACGGGCTGGCGAACTCTTTGCGAATGGACGAAATCGCGCGCCGGCGCGGATTGTTCCCTGGCTTGGTTAGTCAGCCGGTGGGTTGCGGGCGAGCAGCTCGTAATTGCGGTGCAGGGTCTGCACGAAATTCTCCAGGTCCGCGAGCGTTCCCGTGTTCACGATGACGTCGTCCGCCACGGCTAGCCGCTGCTCGCGCGTGGCCTGTGCGGCGAGAATCCGCTTCGCCTGTTCCAGGTCCGAGCCATCGCGCGAGACCAGCCGACGGACCTGCTCCTCTTCCGGGCAGTCCACCACCAGCACGCGGTCGTAGACATCCTTGCGCCCGCCCTCGACCAGCAGGGGAATCACATGAATCTGATAGGCGCCGCCGGCGCTCCGTGAGCGGCGCGCCAGCTCCTCCCGGATGGCCGGATGCGTGATGGCTTCCAGCCGCTGACGCTGGGCCGGGTCCGCGAAAACGCGTTCGCGCAAACGCCGGCGATCGAGCCGCCCGGTGGCGTCGAGAATGTCGTTGCCGAACTCCGCCACCAGTTGCGCCAGTACCGGCGTTCCGGGCTCGACCACATCGCGGGCGATCTGGTCCGTATCGAGCACCGGTACGTCGTGCTGTTCGAACAGCTTGGCGACCGCGGTCTTGCCGCTGGCAATGCCGCCGGTCAGGGCGATGAGAAGAGGGCGGGGATCGGCGACAGGGGCGCTCATGAGCCTATCCTAGCCCGGTCGCCCTCAGATACGTACCGACCAGCTCGTTGCCCCACATCAGTGCAATCCAGCCGGCGGCCGCCAGGTAGGGGCCGAATGAAAACGGCACGTTGTGATCGCGCCCGCGTAGGGCGATCAGCGCGATGCCAAGCACCGAGCCGGCGAGGGCGGAGAGCAGGATGATAGGCAGCAGCATCTGCCAGCCGAGCCAGGCGCCCAACGCAGCAAACAGCTTGAAATCGCCGTAGCCCATGCCTTCCTTGCCGGTGAGCAGCTTGAAGAGCTGATAGACGCTCCACAGGCTGACATAGCCTGCGACAGCACCGATGATGCTCGAACGCATGTCGGCCGGCAGGCCGATCCCTTGGACCGGCCCCGCCAAGCTCAGCAGCAGTCCGATCCAGAGCAGCGGCAGCGTCAGGGTGTCGGGCAGCAGCTGGGTGTCGAAGTCGATCACGCACAGCGCGATCAGGAACCAGGTCAGCAGCAGCGCCGCGCCGGTGTACCAGCTGAAGCCGAATTTCCAGGCGACCAGAGCCGAGAGAATGGCGGTGGCGAGTTCGACGATGGGATAGCGCGGCGAGATCTTCGTGCCGCATTTGGCGCATTTGCCCTTGAGCAGCAGATAGCTGATTACCGGGATGTTCTGGGCCGCGGTGATCATCGTGCCGCACTTGGGGCAGGCGGAACGGGGAACGAAGAGGTTGTAACGATCGGGCGGAGTGGGTGTGGTGCCGGCTTTGCCGGCAGTGGCTGATGACGACTGGCCGAGGATTTCTTCCGCCTGGGTGCGCCATTCGCGCTCGAGCATGATGGGGAGGCGGTGGATGACGACGTTGAGGAAGCTGCCGATCAGCAGGCTGACGACGAACACCAGCGTGATCCAGGCTGCCGGCGAGGCGGCGAGGATGACTGCCAGTGTTGCGAGAAGATCTTGCATGATCCGAGTCCCTATCTGTGCTGGTTGGCTCGCCGGCTACACAAGAAAACGCCGCGCAATGCGCGGCGTTCATTTCCCCATGCCGTCGTTATGTCTTTGGCCAACAGATTTTCTTACACCACCGCACCCAACTTGAAGATCGGCAGATACATCGCGATCACCAGGCCGCCGACCAGCACGCCCAGAATCGCCATGATCAGAGGTTCGAGCAGGCTGCTCATGCCGTCGACGGCGGCGTCGACGTCGGCTTCGTAGAAATCGGCGACCTTCGCGGCCATCTGGTCCAGCGAGCCGGATTCTTCGCCGACGGCGATCATCTGGATGACCATGTTCGGGAAGAGCCCCGTGCTTTCCATGCAGCGCTGCAGGCGCATGCCGGTGGAGACTTCGTCGCGGACACGCAGCGTCGCTTCTTCATAGACGATGTTGCCAGTAGCGCCGGCGACGGAGGTCAGGGCTTCGACCAACGGGACGCCGGCGGCAAACATGGTCGAGAGGGTTCGGGCGTAGCGGGCAATCGCGGCCTTGACCATGATGGGACCGATGACTGGCGCTTTCAGCAGCATGCGGTCCAGGGCACGGCGCATTGGGCGGGAACGTTTCTTGAAGTAAAAGAACGCATAACCGG
>DATMEZ010000030.1:0-2860 GCA_035556415.1 Povalibacter sp. | reverse complement strand
CCGTTGCCATCGCCTGAAAGATTTGCCGACACCTTGAGTACATGGGGCCTCACGAGCGACACACAGGTGGTCGCGTATGACGCCGACTCCGGCGCTTTCGCGGCGCGGCTGTGGTGGTTGCTGCGATGGGTGGGACACAAGAAAGTCGCCGTGCTCGACGGTGGGTTCAAGGCATGGCTCGCTGCCGGCCTGCCGGTGACGAACGAGATTCCGCAACGCACACCGACGCGCTTCGCGGCGCAGCCGGACCGCAGCGCGTGGCTCGACGCCACCGAAGTCGCGGAGCGGCTGACGCAAGCGGACTGGCGCCTGCTCGACGCCCGCGCTCCCGAACGCTACGCCGGCGCGGTCGAACCCATCGATCCGGTCGCCGGCCACGTGCCCGGCGCTTTGAATCATCCGTTTGCGCTGAATCTCGGGCCGGATGGACAGTTCCTGCCGGCGACGGAGCTGCGAGCGCGCCTGGAGAAATCGCAGGGCGGCGGCGCCGGAAAAATCGCCGACGATCACACCATCACCATGTGCGGCTCCGGCGTAACGGCGTGTCATCTGCTGCTGGCGATGGAGATCGCTGGCAAACCAGGCGCGAAACTGTACGCGGGCTCGTGGAGTGAGTGGATCCGGGATCCGGCGCGGCCAGTGGCGAAGAGCTGAGCGCTGCGCGCTCATTTACTCGTCATCCATCGCATGCGCGCCAGTCAGGCGCGTATGAGCGGAAATCGATTCGACACGCTGCCGCCGCGTGTCGATGCAACGAATGCGGCCGCAAGCGTTCATCGGACTGCAGACGCTTTCTGCTATCTTTTCCGGCATGGACACCGCCATCAAAAAACCCGTGAACGGCGCCGGCTGGAAGATCGAAGACTCGCTCGATCTGTACCAGGTGCCCGCCTGGGGCCGGCAATACTTCGGCATCAACGCCGCCGGCCATGTCGTGGTGCGGCCGGATACCCAGCACGAGATCGATCTGCTCGAAGTGGTCGAAGGACTCAAGGCGCGCGATCTGACCGCGCCGGTGGTAGTGCGGTTCTCGGACATCCTGCATCACCGACTGCAACGCCTGCAGGGCGCGTTCGCGCAGGCCATTGCAGAAAACGACTACAAGAACCGCTATTGCGCGGTGTTCCCGATCAAGGTGAACCAGCAGCGGCTGGTGGTCGAGGAGGTCTACCGCTACGGCAAGGAATTCAGCTTCGGACTGGAAGCCGGTTCCAAGCCCGAGCTGCTGGCGGTGATGGCGATCACCGAGGACGCGCCCGAGCGCATCATCGTCTGCAACGGCTTCAAGGACGACAGCTACATCGAGGCGGTGATCCTGGCCACCAAGCTCGGCCGCACCATCATCCCGGTGATCGAGAATTTCGACGAGCTGGCGCTGGTGCTGAAGCACGCCGAGAAGTACCAGGTGCGCCCGCGCATCGGCGTACGCGTCAAGCTCGCCAGCGAGGGCGTCGGCCGCTGGCGCGACTCGGTCGGCGAGAAATCCAAGTTCGGCCTGTTCATCAGCGAGATCCTGGAGCTGGTGCGCAAGCTCAAGGAACACGACATGCTCGACTGCCTGGAGCTGGTGCATTGCCACGCCGGCAGCCAGTTGCAGGACATCCGCCGCGTCAAGGACGCCATCAATGAGCTCGCGCACGTGTACGCCGAGCTCAAGCTCATGGGCGCGGGCTTAAATTACATCGATATCGGTGGCGGTCTGGGCGTCGACTACGACGGCAGCGGCACCAATTTCGAATCGTCGATGAACTACACGATCAACGAGTACGCAAGCGATGTCGTGTACCGCATCGCCAGCGTCTGCAACGCGCGCGGCATCGATCATCCGGTGATCGTGAGCGAGTCCGGCCGCGCCACCGCCGCCCATCACAGCGTACTCATCTTCAATACGCTGGGCTCTTCGGCGCTGGATCAGTTCCGTGTCACTGGCCGCGTGGAAGAGGACTACACCGGCACCGAGGAGCTGCCGCAGCCGGTGGCCGATCTGTTCGTCGCGCACCGCAGCGTTTCCGAGCGGCGGCTGGTCGAGTGCTATCACGACGCCGTGCAGGCGCGCGAGCAGGTGCTGCAGATGTTCAATCTCGGCCTGCTCAGCCTGGAGTTCCGCGGCCTGGCCGAACGCCTGTACTGGGCCACCTGCGCCCGCATCCGGGATTACTGTCGCAAGCTCGACCAGGCGCCCGAAGAGCTGGAAGGCCTGGAGTTGATCCTCTCGGATACCTACTTCTGCAATTTCTCGGTATTCCAGTCGCTGCCCGACAGCTGGGCCATCGGCCAGCTGTTCCCGATCATGCCGATCCAGCGCCTGAACGAGAAACCGACCCGCAACGCGGTGCTGGCGGACATCACCTGCGACTCCGACGGCAAGATCGACCGCTTCGTCAGCCATCGCGACGTCAAGCGCACGCTGGAGCTGCACGAGCTCACACCCGGCGAGGATTACTACCTGGCCGTGTTCCTGGTGGGCGCCTACCAGGAAACCCTCGGCGATCTGCACAACCTGTTCGGCGATACGCACGTGGTCCACATCCGCCTGCACGACGAGGGCGGCTGGTGGATCGACGAGATCGTCAAAGGTGACACCGCCGGGGAAGTGCTGCGCTACATGCAGTACGACATCGACCGGCTGTTCCCGCAGTTCGCCCGCGACTGCGAGCGCGCCGCCCGTGAAGGTCGGCTGACCCTGGCCGAAAGCCAGGTGCTGCGCCGCTTCTACGAGTGGGAGCTGAACGGCTACACGTACCTGGAGCAGGACTGAGGGCGGAACGCCTTGCTGCGCGGGATGCTACCGATGACCGGACCAGTCGTTGCCGATTCAACGCCACCTTCTGTTACAAATCCGTAGCGCCGACGTCACACA
>DATMEZ010000029.1:0-7489 GCA_035556415.1 Povalibacter sp. | reverse complement strand
GATGGCGATCGGCGAACGCGCGCCGGTCGCGCTGATCGATTCGGCCGCCGCCGCGCGCATGGCCGTGGGCGAGGCGATCACCAACCTGTGCGCCGCGCCGGTCGAAGCGCTCGACCGGATCAAGTTGTCGGCCAACTGGATGGCCGCCGCCGGGCATCCGGGCGAGGACGCGCGCCTGTTCGACGCGGTTGAAGCGGTGGGCATGGCGCTGTGCCCGGAGATCGAACTGAGCATCCCGGTCGGCAAGGATTCGCTGTCGATGCAGGCGCAGTGGCACGCGCCCGATGAAAGCGGCGACCGCGTCGCCCAAAAATCAGTGTCGCCGGTGTCGCTGGTGGTCACCGCATTCGCGCCGGTGCCCGACGTGCGCGGCCAGCTGACGCCGCTGCTGTCGCGCGACGCCGATACCGAGGTCTGGCTGATCGGCCTGGGTGCCGGCCGCCAGCGCCTCGGCGGCTCGATCCTGTCGCAGTGCTTCGACGCGTTTGGCGGCGCGGCGCCCGACCTCGACGATCCGCAGCGCCTGCGCAGCCTGTTCGAACTGGTCCGCGACGCGCGCGAAGCCGGCCTGCTGCTGGCGTACCACGACCGCTCCGACGGTGGCGCCTTCGCCGCGCTGTGCGAGATGGCGTTCTGCTCGCACCTCGGGCTCGACATCTCGCTCGAAGGCTGGGGCGGCGACCGCGCCGACGACGTCTGCCGCACGCTGTTCAACGAAGAGCTTGGCGCGATCGTGCAGATCCACGGCGCCGACCGCGCCGAGTTCGCGGATCTCGTCGCACGCCATGGACTGATCGAATGCGCCCAGCGCATCGCCCGGCCCAGCACCGCGCCGTCGATTCGCGTCATCGACGACGGCAAGACCCTGGTGGAGTGGCACTGGGAAGCGCTGTTCGGCGCCTGGTGGGCGACCAGCCACGCGATGCAGCGGCTGCGCGACGATCCCGAATGTGCCGACGAGGAGCGCGCCGCGGTGTGCCGCTTCGACGCACCGGGGCTGCACCCGACGCTCACGTTCGACCCTTCCGAGGACGTTGCCGCGCCGTACGTCAATGCCGGCGCCGCGCCGCGCGTGGCGATCCTGCGCGAGCAGGGCGTCAATGGCCAGATCGAGATGGCCTCGGCCTTCGTGCGCAGCGGTTTCGAAGCCGTCGACGTGCACATGAGCGACTTGATCGCAGGCCGCGCCGACCTGTCGACGTTCGCCGGCCTGGTGGCCTGCGGCGGCTTCAGCTACGGCGACGTGCTCGGCGCCGGCCGCGGCTGGGCCACCTCGATCCTCGAGCGCGAAGCGCTGCGCGAGGCGTTCGAACGCTTCTTCGCGCGTGGCGACACCTTCTCGCTGGGCGTATGCAACGGCTGCCAGATGATGTCGCAGCTCAAGGCCATCATTCCCGGCGCCGATCACTGGCCGCAGTTCCTGCGCAACCGCAGCGAACAGTTCGAGGCCCGCTTCGGCATGCTGGAAGTGGTCGAGTCGCCATCGCTGTTCTTCGGTGGCATGTCCGGCTCGCGGCTGCCGGTCGCCATCGCCCACGGCGAAGGCCGCGCGACGTTCGCCGATCCCGCGGAGCAAGCCGCCGCCCGCGTCGCGCTGCGCTACGTGCAGGGCGACGGCAGCCCGGCCACTGCGTACCCCGCCAACCCGAACGGTTCAACCGGCGCCATCGCAGGCCTGTGCAGCGACGATGGCCGCGCCACCATCCTGATGCCGCACCCCGAACGCACGCCGCGCATCGCCAACCTCAGCTGGGCGCCGCGCGAGTGGTCGGGGGATTCGCCGTGGCTGCGCATGTTCCGCAACGTGCGCACGATCATGGAGTGAAGGCGAGGCGATCCGCGGATGTCATCAGGGCAGGTTTCCAATGCTCGAGCCGCATGTGCCGTAGGACGTCGCAAAGTTGCCAACCGTATTGCCGACACAGAATTGCATGGATCTGATGCCGGTGCCGACGACCGATTGACCCACTGCGCCCGCGAGAACCTGATTGCGGACCGCGCTGGTCAAGTTGGAGAAGCCGGCAATGCCCGTTGCGTAGCCACTTCCGTTGCTAACGTTCGGTTCGACCCCGACCACCCGGTTTTCACTGACTACGGGGCCGAGTGCCTGGATCCCGAACGGCCATGAGGGTGTCACCGAGGAGAAGACACCCTGGACATCGTTGTCGACGATACTCGCATAGGCAACGATGCCCGTTGGAGAGTGCGCTATTCCGCCAACCGCGCCGCCGGTGTCGTACACCGCATTTTGCCGGACACGGTTGTTGTCGCCGGAGACGAAGATGCCGACATCCAGGTTGTTGTCCAAGCGGTTGTCCTCCACAAGGTGGCCGGCTCCGCCCTGAAGGTGGATGCCGCTGCGGAACCCGCGCACGTTGCAGTGGCGCACGGTCGCGTTCTGCCGGTTGACGGCGTGGATTCCGATGGTTTGCGAGGTATTCCCGGCCGCCAGCCCACCGACCTTGAAATCGTTGCAGTCGATGGTGACGTTGTTGGCGTTGATCGTGATCGCGTCGCCGCTGGTATTGGCCGTGCTCAGGTCCTTGCGCAGGCACCACACGCCCTGCTTGCCGATCGTGGCCGGCAGCGAGTCGATGAAGCCGGTGCAGTTGTCATAGCTTTGCGCGGCCAGCGCCGGCTGGGCGCATGCGCCTGCCAGCAGGAGGGCGAGGGCATGGACGGAGGAACGCGGCATGGTGTCTCCTTTCGGCGGTTGCGGGACGGAAACGAGCAGCAAGGCAACAGCAGCCAGGCAATACCTGGTACGGACGGGAAATGGTGGTGGCTGCGGCCACCTTCGACGATCGGCAAGGACCGCCGGTCAACCGGGCCGCGGCATGTCCCTGCCCGCGCGATGGCACAATCCATCAGCGGCGACGTGGTGTCGTCCGGGGAGTCGTTGGTGCAGCCGCTGCTATCGATCGTCGTGATCTGCCACAACATGGTGCGCGAGGCGCCGCGCACGCTGCATTCGCTGAGTCGTCGCTACCAGCGCGGCATAGAGGACCTGGAGTACGAGGTGATCGTCGTCGACAACGGCTCGTCGCGACCGCTCGCCGAAGCGCAGGTCCGGGAATTCGGGCCGGAATTCCGGTACGTCTTCTTCCCGACGGCGTCTCCCTCGCCGGTGGCCGCCATCAATGCGGCCGTGGATGCGAGCACTGGGAGCCACGTCGTCACCTGCATTGATGGCGCGCGCATTCTCTCGCCGGGCATGCTGCGCTTCATCGCGCTTGCGATCCGGCTGTCACCGAGGCCGGTGATTGGATCGCTTGCATGGCACTTGGGAAGCAAGGTGCAGAAGGTCTCCATGCTTGAAGGCTACAACCAGGAAGCGGAGGACCGATTGCTGGCCGATTCCGGCTGGTTGGAGGACGGGTATCGGCTGTTCTCGGTAGCCTGCCTGGCCAACTCGTCCGGCAAGGGATGGTTTCGTTCGATCTCCGAGTGCAACTGCATTTGCCTGTCCAGGGGCATGTATGACGAGCTCGGCGGGTTCGACGAGCGGTTCGTCCTGGCCGGAGGCGGGTACGCCAACCTCGACTTCTACAAGCGCGCGTGCGAACTGCCGGGCGCGCAGCTGATTACCTTGCTGGGCGAAGGCACGTTCCACCAGTTCCATGGTGGTGCGGCGACGAATGCGCGGCCGGAATCGCATCCGGGTAAACGTTTCGCGGACGAATACCGCGGTCTGCGCGGGATGCCGTATGCCAAGCCGGAACAACTGCCGATCTACCTGGGCTCGTTGCCGAAGCAGGCAGTTCCCTTCCTGAGGCAATCCGCAGAGCAAGCCTAGTCCATGAGTGGCGGTGACCTCGCTGTTCTCACGGCGTCGACACCCGCGGCGCTGCGGATGAAGCCGCGCAGGTCCGTCTTGATCGAATCGACGCTTTGGCGGCATCGGGGTGATCCAGTCGCTGCTTCGTTTCAGGCTGGCCGTCGGTTGCCGGCGTAGCGGCAGCGCGCTCATGGGGAACATGCCAGGGGCACGCTTTGTAGAAGCGGCCGGGGTGATCGGCGTTGTTTCCCTGCCATGGAGGCATTGCGCTCGGCATGAAGGCCATCGCGGGCAATTGCACGCAGGACAGAGACCCATTGGTTCTTCAGGCGATTGCCGGCTCTGTACCGGCGGGCGCGGTCGTGTCGTATCCAAGCGAGTGCACGAAGGCGATATCGGCCGGGTCGAAGGCGTCCGTGCCATCCAGCTCAACCCACCGGGAGCGTGGAGGCTGGATCATGTCGCACTGCGCGCCTGTCGGTCTGGACGAATAGTCCAGGAAGCGGTACAGCGCGGAAAGTTCGGCTTCAGGGTCACGGCACAGCGCATCGTAATCCAGCCAGTACATCCGGTCCGGATTCTTCGCCAGCAGGCCTTGCATGCGCTTGTGCACCTTGCACCAGTAGGCGAGCGACCGCGCCGGGGTCGCTTCGCCCCCGGTGCCAAGCACGGAAGGTCCCCACAAGTGCAACTGGTTCTGGTTGCTGCTGTAGGCCATGTCCAGTCCGTGGCGGACGACGTGGATGTACCGAAGCGTTGGCAGACGCTGCCACAGTCGTTCGATGACAACGTGGGTGTTGGGTTCCTTCCAGCCCCAATTGCCGTGGAAGCGTGGCTGGCGGGCGGCATCGCGCAGGGAAACGGCGCGGCTTCGCAGCCACGATGCCGGATGCTGCGCACGACCCCGTGCGGACAAGTCCTGCAGCAATGCACAGGTAGCCCGATCCAGCGGTTGCCCGCCCCGCAGGCCTGACACCAATGCCTGCGTCAGCAGGTCGAACTCGGCGTCGTCGCAGTCCAGGATCTCCTCGCGCTTGAACAGCAAGGTGAACCACAACAGGTCGTTGGCCTGGTTGAGATCGCCGCCGATATGCACACCTGCTTCTCGCAGCAGTTGCGCGACGAGGCGTGTCCCGCTTCCGCCAACGCCGCCAATGGCAACCGGCGGTCGGCTCGCGCAAGCGTCGGTCGCGGTCACTGGACGTCGAAAGCGACCGTGCGCAGGGTCTTCCCGTTGATCGCGAGTTCGATGTTGTTCCTGCCCGCAGGCCAGCCGTCCGGCTTGCTCAGGCTGATCACGGTCCGCTTCGGGCCAGCTTCGTTGACCCTGATGCCGTAGTCGGCAAGGACCTCGCCATCGGCGCCGGTCCACTTCGCGTAGATCGTGTAGGCGCTCGCCGTGCCGTTGCTGCGGATTTCCGCGTAAACCGAGTCCTTCGGGCCGAAATGGGTCTTGGGGGGGCCCAGCGTGTTCTGCTCGGTGTCGCCTTCGGCACTGAGCGTCACCGCGTCGATCACCGTGTCCACGGGCGTCGTGTCGCGTTCCGGCAGTGCCGATGACGGGTCGCGCATCGAATCGGCGTCGACTGCACTGGCTGGCGGCAGCTTGGCTGCCGGTGCCTGCTCCTGGGCCGGAGTCGTACTGGCATCCGAAGTATCGGCTACCGGTTGCGATGGTTGGCAAGCCAGCAGGAAGCCAGTGACCAGCACAAGGCCCGTAAGACGGAGTTTGGCGCGTCGACCCATATCGTTCCCCTAGCGTGGTGGCACCGTCTTCGACATATGCCGGCGGATATCCAGTTGTACATCGTAATGTCAAAGCGGGCCGGTTTGGGCGGCCGTGCGCATGGCCGCCCTGGGATCCCGTTGTTTCCGACGACCCTGATTGCCTGCTGCGCCGCCATGCAATCGATCCGAAACGACTGGCGGGAGGAGCGCGGCCGTCGTCCGCGTATGCCAAGTGCGCACCTGCCGCGGCACGGAAGCGTCCGCAGGGCCCCGGGGGAGCGTCGGGGTCACGGCATCGGGCCGGTTTCTTCGCGTGCGCGCAAAAAGCGAGTCAGGTGGGGACGGGTCGCATCCCGTCCGGACCGCCGTTGTGCGCAGTTTGCCCTCCATGCGCATGCGGATGGAAGGGTGTTTCGCGACAGTCAGAAAAGTTCTCACAGCGTCGAAGTTCTGCGGAGTGCGCGAGTTCAGCTTGCCGGGCGTACGCACGAATGGCTCATGTTCTTTGCATTTATCTATTTGAAATATATAGAAAACAATCGTGACGCTTTTGCTCTAGTTAAATGTTTGTTCCAGCGTGCTGAGCTCCGTGAGCATGACTTGACGCACAAAATTCGAACGGTAAGTATCGGACAGCGTCGCCGATTCCGGATGTGTTCATGTCCGTGTCGAAGGCCAATGAACCGCGACGGGGCCAGGGCCTTGGCTGCGCGTCCATGACTGAAGCGGGAAGGGGTAAGCCAATTCAATTCGATCGTCAGGCTGCAAGCCTGGCGGTCACTGTCAACTTCGCCATCAATTTCAAAGGGGTATGGAGTCAATGAACCGCATTTATCGCAAGGTCTGGAGCGTCCAGCGTGGTGTTGTCGTGGCGTCTGAAATGGCGAAGGCGAAAGGCAAGGGCAAGGGCGCCCGGCTGCTGCAGGCCGTCGTCTTGGCTGGGGCAGTGGTCTCCGGATCGGCAATGGCGGGCGAAGTCTGTGTCCTTGAGGATGGGGGTGTACCCGCGACGGCAACGGGCAGCAACGCCCTGGCGTGCGGCTCGGGCAGCATTGCCGATGGCAATGGTGCGACCGCAATCGGGGTCAAGAGCTACGCCTCGGGCAACATGACGTTCGCGGCCGGCTATTCGAGTCAGGCATTGACCCCCAATGCCGTGGCAATCGGCGCATATAGCGAAGCGAGTGGAGTGTCATCCACGGCAATCGGCTATCGCAGCGAGGCGTCGGGCGGCCGGTCGACCGCAATGGGCGTGAAGAGCACGGCAAGCGGCAACTATTCCACAGCTTTCGGCTTCCAGAGTGTCGCCTCAGGCGCGTACTCCATCGCGTTGGGCTACCAAAGCGCTGCCTCGTACTACAACGCGGTGGCGATCGGGTCGATGAGCGATGCGAGCGGATTGACGGCGGTCGCCCTGGGATATCGGAGCATTGCCACCGGAAAGCGCTCGGTAGCGCTGGGCGGCAAGAGCGAGGCGACCGGTGAACTCTCCAGTGCTGTGGGTTTCGGCAGTCTGGCGAGCGGGGCGAACTCGACCGCACTGGGTGCACACAGCGTGGCATCGGCGGACGACGCCACGGCCGTCGGCGTTGATGCGACGGCGACCGAAGTTGGCGCGAGCGCCTTCGGCGTGGGGTCGGACGCCAGCGGGTTTTACAGCACCGCGAGCGGGTTCGAATCCACGGCTTCCGGCCTGCAGGCCACTGCAAACGGTTTTCGCAGCGATGCCTTCGGCGATGGCAGTACGGCGCTAGGTAGCTACAGCAGCGCGGTCGGCACGCTGTCGACCGCAATCGGTTATTCCTCGGATGCCAGCGCGGATTCGGCCACGGCCATGGGCGCGGGCGCGACCGCGTCCGGCCTGGAAAGCACCGCCGTCGGTGGCACCGCGTACATTTTCTCGGCAGAGGCGACCGGGATGAACTCGTCGGCGTTTGGCGCCGGCGCCGGCGCGACCGCCGACTACAGCACCGCGATCGGCAG
>DATMEZ010000028.1:0-18065 GCA_035556415.1 Povalibacter sp. | reverse complement strand
GACGCAGCTCAAGAACGCCACCGTGACAGCTGAAGGGGTGAGCGCGCCGGTCACCGCGCTTTCTGGTTCGCTGACAGTGCGCCAGTCGCTGCCGCAGCTCGCGTCATTGCATGGCCAATGGCTCGGCGGACCGCTGGATGTGGTGATCCAGCCTGCCGAAGCATCCGATGACGGCAGACAGGCCGCGTTGTTGACGGCAAAGGGTCGTGCCGATGCAGATAGCATTACGCCGCTGCTGCATCTGCCGTCGAGCGCGAAGATCAGCGGCGCGACCGATTGGCAGATGACGACGCGGCTGGAAGCCTCGCCCGAGCCGGGGCCGTCGCATCAGGCGCGCAAGTACGTCATCGACTCGGATCTCGCGGGTCTCGGCATTGAACTGCCGTATCCGCTGGGCAAGTCGCAGACCGAAAGCCGGCCGCTGCGCGTCGAGTTGGAGTACGACGGTACAAGCTCACTGCTCACGCGTGCCGCGTTTGGCGACGTGCGTGCTCTGGTGCGCATGCAGCAGACGGACGACAGCTGGGAATTCGATCGTGGCGGCATTCGGGCCGACGCGATTGCAGCGGCACTGCCCGGGCATCGCGGCCTGCGCATCGAGGGATCGCTCGACCGCCTGGAGCTCGATGACTGGTTTGCACTGAGGGGGCAGGGGCCCGGCAACGGCGGTCGGCTCTCCGATTTCCTCGACGCAGCGAATCTGCGCGTGGGAATGCTGCAGCTGTATGGCTATCAATTTGCGGACGTGCGCGGCGTGCTGCAGGCCATGAATTCCGGTTGGCGCGTGGACGTAGCGGGTCCCAACGCAGAAGGCGAGCTGACCATTCCAGAGGACTTCACCGGATCGCAGCCGCTCACGGCGACGCTCGATCGGCTCATCGTTACGCGCGAGGGCCGTAAGAGCGGCAAGTCGGCGGGACAGGATCCGCACAGCTGGCCCAATCTGCGCGTGTCGATCGCCGATCTGCGTATCGACGATCACGCCATCGGTGCGGTGACTCTGCAGGCCTCGCGTGTTGCCGAGGGGCTGAAGGTCGATACGTTCACCGTGACGCAGGATGCCGTCCGCGCCGAAGCGCACGGCCAATGGTTCAAGACCGGCGAGGGTGAGCGTTCTGCCCTGAACGCCACCGTGGTCAGCACCGACGTGGCGGCTACCCTGCGGGCCTTGAGCTATTCGCCGGTGATGGAAGCCGAGCATGGCGAAATCAGCGCCGAGCTGTCCTGGCCGGGCGGCTTCGACAGCGACTTTCTCGGACGTGCCTCCGGCACCGTCAAGGTCGCCGCCGAACGTGGACAGTTGCTCAACGTGCAGCCGGGCGCGGGCCGCGTGCTCGGATTATTCAGCGTTGCGGCGTTGCCGCGCCGGCTGGCGCTGGACTTCAGCGACCTGATCGACAAGGGCCTGAGCTTCGACAGCATTCACGGCGATTTCCAGATGCGCGCGGGCAATGCCTTCACCAACAACCTGCTGCTGAGCGGCCCGGCGGCCGAGATCGGCATCGCGGGTCGCACCGGTCTGGGTACGCGCGATTACGATCAGACTGCGGTGGTGACGGGCAATCTCGGTGTGTCGTTGCCGGTTGCCGGCGCACTGGCAGGCGGCCCGGCTGTCGGCGCCGCGCTGTTGCTGTTTTCGCAAGTGTTCAAAGAGCCGCTCAAAGGCATCGCCCGCGGTTACTATCGGATCACCGGTCCCTGGGACGACCCCGTGGTCGAACGCGTGGATGCGGCCGAGATCAAGGAAGCCGCCGCCAACACCAAGAGCAGCCCGTAGGGCCATCGATCCATTGCTGAGAGAGAACCTGTCGCCCATGCCCCGCGCCGCCGTCATCCAGCTGACTTCCGGTCCCGACGTCCAGGCCAATCTGGAAACCACCCGCAATCTCCTGGAGCGCGCGCACGCGCAGGGCGCCGTTTTCGCCGCGCTGCCGGAGAACTTCGCCATCATGGGCCGCAAGGAGTCGGCCAAGCTCGAAGTCGCCGAGGATTTCGGCGAAGGTCCGATCCAGTCCTTCCTGAGCCATTGCGCGCGCGAGCTGCGCATGTGGATCGTCGGCGGCACCATTCCGCTGCGCGTTGCAGAGCAACCCGGCAAGGTCGCCGCAGCATCGCTGGTGTTCGACGACCAGGGACGCTGCGCGTCGCGCTACGACAAGATCCACTTGTTCGACGTCGACATTCCCGATCGGGAGGAGCGTTATCGTGAATCCGCCACAGTGGCGGCAGGCAAATCTCCGGTGGTGGTCGCCACACCGATCGGCAAGCTGGGCCTGGCCGTCTGCTACGACGTACGTTTTCCCGAGCTGTTTCGTCAGCTGCAAGCGCAAGGTGCGGAAGTACTGAGCCTGCCGTCGGCATTCACCGCACCCACCGGCCGTGCGCACTGGGAAGTCCTGCTGCGCGCGCGTGCAGTGGAGAATCTCTGCTATCTGCTTGCGCCGGCGCAGGGAGGCACGCACATCAGCGGCAGGGAAACCTACGGCGATTCAATGGTCGTCGACCCGTGGGGCCATGTCCTCGAGCGCGTCAGCGCTCCGGGTCCTGGCCTTGCAGTCGCGGAAATCGACCACACTCTGCAACAGGGGCTGCGGACGAGGTTCCCGGCGTTGAGTCATCGGCGGCTGGGGCTGTGAGACGCTGCACCTGGGCTGTCGCTGTTAAGGAGTGTTCAGAGATGTCGGGCCAAGCGTCGCTCTGGTCGGAGCCAGAAGTGCGGTGCCAGGCGCCGTTCTGGCCGGGGCCACTCATTTCCAGGACCGCGCGTAGATACGTCCCTGTAGCGCTTGCTCACTCGGAACGTCCTGTTCCTCCTCTCATCCTGAAAATGAGTGGCCCCGGCCAGAACGACGCCCGAAAGAGAGTGCCAACTTCTTTTCCGGAGGCGCGCTCGACGAGTGTCACGGCACTTGAAGCCTCTGCGGTTGCGGAAGGGGAGTCTCGTTTCGGGAGCCTCGAAAACAGGATGTTTTCGTGGCAGCCTCCAGGGACGGATTCACGGCGGTCCCGAAACGAGACTCCCCTTCTGCAACCGCACGCTGCCAATCGAAGCTGCTCTTGTCCGCTCCTCGCAGAATTATCGAATGAGCTATCTCACTGAAACCGCAGCACCACCAATCGAAGCCGCCGCTTCTCGGGAAACCAGTGGCGTCGAAATGCCGACAGCCGCAGCCGCTCGTCACGACACCTGAATATTGAAGGTCAAAGCCAAGGTTGAATTCCTCCATGTCCAACACCCAGACCGCCGCCGCCAACCGCCTGCATCTCGGCCTGCCCACGCCCGGCGCCGCTGCCCAGCCGCTCGATCTGGCGCGGCAGATCATCCTGGCACCCTCGGGGCTCGACGATGAACGCATTGCCAGTGTGCTCGGCAGCGTCATGGGTTACAGCGTCGACTACGCCGACCTGTATTTCCAGCTGAGCCGCGACGAGTCCTGGTCGCTCGAAGACGGCATCGTGAAGGATGGCGCGCACAGCATCGAGCAGGGTGTCGGCGTGCGTGCGCTCGCTGGCGAGAAGACCGGCTTTGCGTACTCCGATGAGATTCTGCTACCGGCCCTGACCGAAGCCTCTCACGCAGCACGCGCGATCGCGCGCAGCGGCGCTAACACCCGCATGCAGGCGTGGCGTGCATCGGCAGGCCATCAGCTCTATCTGCCGACCGATCCCATCGAAGGCTTGAGCGACGCGGAGAAGGTGCGGCTGCTGGAGCGCATCGACATCGAGGCGCGGCGGATCGATCCGCGAGTGAAGCAGGTCATGGCGAGCCTGTCCGGTTCGCATGATGTCGTGCTGGTCATGGCCAGCGACGGCACGGTCGGTGCGGACGTGCGTCCGCTGGTGCGCATGAACGTATCGGTGATCGTCGAGCACAGTGGGCGGCGCGAGCAGGGTTATTCCGGCACCGGCGGGCGCTACGGCTTTGCCCGCTTCCTGGAGAACGATCGCTGGAAGGACCTGGTGCGTGAAGCGGTGCGCGGCGCGCTGGTGAATCTCGACGCGATTCCTGCGCCCGCCGGCTCGATGACGGTGGTGCTCGGACCCGGCTGGCCGGGCATCCTGCTGCACGAAGCCATCGGCCACGGCCTGGAAGGCGATTTCAATCGCAAGGGCACCTCGGCGTTCTCCGGCCGCATCGGCGAGAAGGTCGCCTCCGAGCAATGCACGGTGGTCGACGACGGCACGTTGGGCCTGCGCCGCGGCTCGCTCAACATCGATGACGAAGGCACGCCCACGCAGTGCACGACGCTGATCGAGAACGGCGTGCTGCGCGGCTACTTGCAGGACAAGCTCAATGCACGCTTGATGGGCATGAAGCCTACCGGCAATGGTCGACGCGAATCGTTTGCGCACATGACGCTACCGCGCATGACCAATACGTACATGCTGGCCGGCGCGCACGATCCCCAGGAAATCATCGGCTCGGTGAAGAAGGGCCTGTATTGCCAGAATTTCGGCGGCGGGCAGGTGGACATCACTTCGGGCAAGTTCGTGTTCTCGGCCAGCGAGGCCTACCTGATCGAGGACGGCAAGCTGACCGCGCCGGTGCGTGGTGCCACGCTGATCGGCAATGGCCCCGACGTGCTGCGGCGGGTAGTCATGGTCGGCAACGACCTGAAGCTGGACGAAGGCGTAGGCACCTGCGGCAAGGAAGGGCAGGACGTGCCGGTGGGCGTGGGGCAGCCGACGCTGCGCATCGACGGGCTGACCGTGGGCGGCACCGCGACGGAATAAGTCAACTCCGCGCACAGCGCGTCGCCTCGCAGCGGCCGGTCGCTGCGACCCGGACCCGGTGGCCATTTGCAGTGCGTCCCTCTAGGATGCTGGCTGCTCCGTCCGGTTCGAGGATGACCCCTGCATCATGTGGCTCGCGCGCCCGATCTACGAATTCCTGCCCTACCTGTACATGATCGTGGGGGTGCTGCTGTTGGGTGCCGCCTGGCTGCTCAACGTCGAGACATTGCCGGGCATATTCATGGGCGTCGGCTCGCTCAGCCTGCTGGCCGGCATCGTGCTGTGGCTGCGTCGCAAGGACTATCGCACCAGCCAGGCGCAGTACAACGCCAAGTCGCTCGACGACTGAGAGGGGCCGTCCGGCTGCATTTCAATGCGGCCGCCCGTCGCGTTCCTCAGCTCTCGCGCGCCTGGACGGAATCCGCATCGTCTTCGATGTCGTCGTCCTGTGACGTTTCCGACGGCGGCTCGGCAAGGCCCGATGGTGGTGCATTGCGCATCATCGGCACCGCATCGTCCTCGATGTCGCCCGGCACGGCGCGTGTGCGGGCGAGGCGCTCGTCGAAATATATGATCTCGTGCTGGCCGATCTGCACCACGTCGCCGTCGTTGAGAATGCGACGACGCACGCGCTTGGAGCGCACGTGGATGCCGTTGGTGCTGTTCAGGTCCTCGAGCACGCAGGAATGCGCGGTCGTGATGATCTGTGCGTGATGGCGGCTGATGTACTTGCTGTCGATCTGCAGGTCGTTGTCGCTGGTGCGGCCGATGATGAAGCGGCCGACGGTCAGCTCGCGCTCCGCCACGGTGGCGCCGTTGACGCCTACCAGGATGCGCCCGAGGATCACGCGCCGCTCACCGTGACTGTCGACGCTGAGCGCCTGCAGTTTCACCGAGCGCTCGGCATATTCGATCCACTGCATTTCCTCGACCGCCGCCCGGATGTCCTCGATTTTCACCACGTCGCGGTCCTGGCCGAAGGCGGCCATCATCGAGGTGTCGCACAGCGTGTTGACCAGTCGCGGAATGCCGCCGGTGTAGCGGTAGATCAACGGGAAAGTGTCGGCCTCGAAGATCTCGCGCCCCTGCGAGCCGGCCACTTCCAGGCGATGCTGGATGTAGGCGACGGTGTCGCTCTTGGACAGCGGCGTCAAATGGAAGCGCAGGCGGATGCGCTGCGCCAGCTGCACCAGGCCGGGCGAGTTCAGCTTCTCGTTGAGCTCGGGCTGGCCGGCCAGGATGATGCGCAGCACCTTCTCCTTGGTGGTCTCGATGCCGGACAGCAGCCGGATCTCCTCCAGCACCTTGTTCGACAGGTTCTGCGCCTCGTCCACTATCAGCAGCACGCGCCGGCCGTTGGCGTACTGCTCGACCAGGAACTCGTTCAGCGTCGACAGCAGCTCCGCCTTCTTCATGCGAAACGGCTGGAAGCCGAACTGCACCAGCACGGTCTGCAGGAATTCGATGGCCGAGACCTGGGTCTGGTTGATCTGCGCCACCACCACGTCCTTCTCCAGCTCCTTGAGGAAGGTCTCGATCAGCGTGGTCTTGCCCGAGCCGATTTCGCCGGTAATGACCACGAAGCCGTCGGTGAACCAGATGGTGGACTCCATGTACGCCTTGGCGCGCGCATGGTGCTTGGACAGGTACAGGAAGGCCGGATCGGGCGTCAGCCGGAAGGGCAACTCATGCAGCTTGAACAGTTGTAGATACATGGGTTCGCTGACGGGGCTCTTGCGCGACTGGACGGCTTTGAGGGGTTAGGGGCTGCGGGGAATACGGAAATCCTGCGATGCCGCCCAAGTTTACGGGCAACGCCAGGGTGTTACAAAAAACGTACCATTTCCACGCCGGACTACGAACTGCGTCACGCCCGCCGCACTCCTGCGCAACGCTCTTACCGGACCTTGAGTTTCAACAGGGCGCGTAGCGCCCGATCGCGCGCCGCGGCGGAGGTGGCCGTCACCGTGCAGTGTCCCAGCTTGCGGTTCGGCCGCGGCTCCTTGCCGTAGCTGTGGAAATGCACGCCCGGCACCCGCAGGATCTGTTCCAGCGTCGGAATGGTGCCGATGAAATTCAGCATGGCGGAATGACCGATCGGCCGCGTGCTGCCCAGCGGCAGCCCCAGGATGGCGCGGATGTGATTCTCGAACTGGCTGGTCTGCGCGCCCTCGATGGTCCAATGCCCGGAGTTGTGCACCCGTGGCGCCATCTCGTTGGCGATGAGCTTGCCCCGCTGCACGAAGAACTCGATGGTCAGCACGCCGGCGTAGTCGAAATGACGCAGGATGCGCTTGAGGTGCGTTTCCGCCTGCTTCTGCAGCGCGGCGTTGCTGTACGGTGCGACCGAGTAGCGCAGGATGCCGGCGGAATGCGTATTCGCCGACAGCGGATAGCAACGTGTTTCGCCGCGTGTGCTGCGCACGCCGATGATCGAAACTTCGCGGCTGAAATTCACGAACCCTTCGTAGATCAGCGGCACCGAGCCGAGTGCCT
This sequence comes from Povalibacter sp., assembly GCA_035556415.1. Classification (GTDB taxonomy): domain Bacteria; phylum Pseudomonadota; class Gammaproteobacteria; order Steroidobacterales; family Steroidobacteraceae; genus Steroidobacter. Next base: position 10,835 of record DATMEZ010000028.1, on the reverse strand, counting down.
GCCAGGCAGCTTCGAGCTCGCGTTCGTGACGCACGTAGAACTGGCCGCGGCCGTCGTAACCGAGCCGGCGCGTCTTGAGGACACCGGGAATGCCGATGCGTTTCGCGGCGGCCTGCAGGTCCTGCAAGCTGTCCACGGCGGCGAATTCCGGCGTTGGAATCTTGAGCGAACGGAACAGTGTTTTCTCGTGCAGACGATCCTGTGATGCACCCAGTGCATCCACCGGCGGCAGGAAGGGACGCTGCGCGGCGATGGCACGAACAGCGTCGACCGGCACGTTCTCCACGTCGAAGGTGATCACGTCGACTTCGCGCGCCAGCTTGGCCAGGCCCGCCGGATCGTCGAAAGCGCCGGTGACGATGCTGCCCACCTGGGCGCCAGGGGCATCCGCGCTCTGGTCCAGGAAGGCAAAACGCAGCCCCAGGGGATAGCCCGCCAGTGCCAGCATCCGTCCGAGCTGGCCTGCACCGATGATGCCGATTCTCATGAGGGATTGGCGAGCGACGGATCGGGGTGCGCCAGCACGCCGCTGGTCTGTTCCTGCCGGAACTTGTCGAGCGCTTCGCGGATCTGCGGGTACTTGTTGGCCAGGATGGCCGCGGCCAGCAGGGCCGCGTTGGTGGCGCCGGCCTGACCGATCGCCAGCGTGCCCACCGGAATGCCGGCCGGCATCTGCACGATGGAAAGCAGCGAGTCCATGCCGTTGAGGGCTTTCGACTGCACCGGCACGCCCAGCACCGGCAGGCTGGTCTTGGAGGCCGTCATGCCCGGCAGATGGGCGGCGCCGCCGGCGCCCGCAATGATCACTTCCAGGCCGCGCTCCCGGGCGCTGCCGGCGTAGTCGAACAGCAGGTCAGGGGTCCGATGGGCGGACACCACGCGCGTTTCGCAGGCGACGCCAAGGCGTTGCAGCATGTCTGCCGCGGGTTGCAGGGTCTCCCAGTCCGACTTGGAGCCCATGATGATGCCGACGAGAGGTTTCATAGGGGGCGGATTGTAGCAGCAGGAGGGCGGGCGCCGGCTGGACGCTCAGCCCTCGGCATCGGCCGCGGGCTGCACGATTTCGCGCAGCTTGCGGAACAATTCGCGCGAGGCCTGCAATGGCAGCTTTTCACCGTGTTTCCGGCTGGCGCGCTCGGCCAGGGCGACCAGGTCCGTCAGGGCGGCGGGATCGACCTTGCCGGGATGATCTGCCGCGAATTGCTCGACCGCGGGGCGGCCCTCGCGGACGATGCGGTCGCGCCATTGCTCCAGGCGCCGAAAGCGCATGGCTTCGATCCGCTGACGTTCGAGCCGCGCATCGATGGCCGCGCGGATCGGCTCGGCGTCGATCTTGCGCATCAGCTTGCCGATGTACTGCTTTTGCCGGTACAGCCCGCCGTGGGCAGTGATGCGGCGCGCGAGCAGCACGGCATCGCGCAGATTCTCCGGCAGCGGTAGCGCATCCAGCTCGTTGTCGGACAGCTCGATCAGCGCTTCGCCCAGCGCCTGCAGATCGTCGCTGTGGCGCTTGCGCGCGCTCTTGCTTGGGGGATCGTCGTAGTCGTGGTCGGTCATTGAGATCGGCATGCGAAGGACCCATGCAGCATAGATGGCGGCGTCGCAATCCAAAAGCATCCTTTGCGCAACCTTCGCATCCGAAACCACCCTGTTAAGATCCCGCCCATGTCGCAACTCACCGCCAACGGCTCCGCCGCCGCACTGGCCAGCCAGGCCGATCTGCAGGTCCTGGTCCGGCTGGCCCTCGAAGAATCGAAGCAGCTGGGCGCGACCGACGCCGAGGCGGCGGTCAGCGTCGATACCGGGCTTTCGGTCACGGCGCGCCTGGGGGCGGTAGAGACACTCGAGTATCAGCGCGACCGCGGCATGGGCGTGACGGTCTACCGCGGCAAGCGCAAGGGATCGGCCAGCACCGCCGACCTGAGCGCGAAAGCAATCCGTGAGACCGTGGCGAAAGCCTTCAGCATCGCCGGCTTCACCGCCGAGGACGAATGCGCCGGCCTGCCGGATGCGGACACGCTGGCGCGCGACATTCCGGATCTGGATCTCTCGCATCCCTGGCAGATCGAGCCGGACCAGGCGCGGGATCTGGCAGTCGCCTGCGAGGCGGCTGCTCTTGCAGTGGACAAGCGCATCGGCAATTCGGAAGGCGCCACGCTGTCCAGTCACCAGGGCGTGCGAGTGTTCGGCAATTCGCTCGGCTTTCTCGGCGGCTTTGCCAGCACCATTCATAGCCTGAGCTGCGTAGTCGTCGCGCAGGACAACGGCGAGATGCAGCGTGACTACTGGTACAGCTCGGTCCGCGATTGGCGCGAGCTGGAAGAAGGTGAGCACATCGGACGCACGGCGGCGCAACGCGCGCTGCGTCGCCTGAATGCTCGCAAGCTCGCGACGACGACCGCGCCGGTGTTGTTCGTGCCCGAGCTCGCCCGCGGACTGGTCGGACATTTTCTTGGAGCCATTCGCGGCGGCAGCCAGTATCGGCGCGCATCATTCCTGCTCGATGCGGCCGGCCAGCAGGTGTTTCCGGACTGGATGCAGATTTCGGAGCGTCCGCACATTCGCAAGGCGCTGGGCAGTGCGCCGTTCGACAGCGAAGGTGTGGTCACGCGCGATCGCGAAGTGATCGATCACGGTGTGTTGCAGAATTACGTGCTCAGCACGTACTCCGCGCGCAAGCTCGGCTTGAAAACCACCGGCAATGCCGGCGGCGTTCACAATCTGATCGTGAAACCGGGTGCCGAAGACTTCGATGCATTGCTGCGCCGGATGGGCCGCGGCCTGGTGGTCACCGAGCTGATGGGGCAGGGCGTCAACGGCGTCACCGGCGACTATTCGCGCGGCGCTGCCGGTTTCTGGGTGGAGAACGGCGCCATCGCCTATCCGGTGCACGAGATCACCATCGCCGGCAATCTCAAGGACATGTTCCGGAACGTGGTTGCCGTGGGCAGCGACGTCGACGCGCGTGGCGGCGTGCGGACCGGCTCGATCCTGCTCGAGAAAATGACGATAGCGGGCGAGTAGCACGCTTACTTCCCGTCCACCAGGTCGCGCACCGTGCGGCCTTTGAGGCTTTCCTTCAGCGATTCCTCGGCGCGTCGTGCTGCGTCCACCGCGGGCGCAATGTCGCGGATACGGGCGAGGCGCGGACCGGCGGTTTCGTGACGAATCGCATCGAGCACGTCTGCAAGCTCGATCACGGCGGGATCGCGAGCCGGTATCCAGGTGTCGTCCTCCGCCACGATCAGCAGGCCGCGCTGCTCCAGTGCGGCCAGGATCGGCCCGAGCGCCGCTCCGGGCAGATCCAGGTGTTCGGCCAGCCGATTGGTGCTCCAGCGCGCTCGCCCCGAGCCATAGTCGTGCACGATCAAGTACATGATCGACAGAGCCACCCGTTCGCGCAGGCTGGTGTTCAGGTGGATTTCGCTACGCCCGGGGCGCAGGTATTGCGGGTTCTGGACGTAGAACGCCAGCTGTGCGCCCAGCAACAGCACCAGCCATGAAGCGTACAGCCAGATCAGCGAGACGATCACGATGGCGAAGCCGGCGTAGATCACCAGGGTGCCGCCGGTGGTTTTCACGAACGAGGCGAAGAACAGGCCGGTGGCGAGCCAGCCGATGCCGGCAGTGATGCCGGCGATGAACGCGGCCCGCAGCCGCACGCGCGTGTTGGGCACGAAGGCATAGAGGAAGGTGAACACGCCGATCACCAGCAGGTAGGGCGTGAGCTTGCCGAGCACCACCAGGATCGAGCCGAACGGCTCGTATTGCGAGACTGCCTGCACCACCGTGCTGCTGCTCATGGCGCCGAGCAGGCCGAGCGCGCCGACGATCAGCGCCGGCCCGATCACCATGACGCTCAAATATTCACTGAAGCGCCGGCCGAAGCTGCGCGGCTGGTCGACGCGCCACACGAAATTGAAGGCTTCCTCCACTTTCTGCACCATCGAGATCACGGTGTAGAGCAGGAAGATCAGGCCGAAGGAGCCGAGCACGCCGCCGCGCACCCGCTCCACGAACCCCATGATCTGGTCGGTGAGGGCGTAGGCCTTGTCGCCCAGCGGCTCGAGAAACGAGTACAGCACCGGCTCGAGCTCCTTGTGGAAGCCCAGGCCCTTGAGTACCGAGAACGACAGCGCCAGCAGCGGCACGATGGACAGCAGCGTGGTGTAGATCAGGCTCATCGCGCGCAACGTGAGATCGCCGCGGGCGACGTCGCGGATCAGTGCATACGGATAGCGCAGGATGCGCGTCAGCAGCCAGATCGGTTTGCCGATCAGGGTATCGGGCGGCTCGAACAGCCAACGCTCGAGGCGCGCGGCGAGTGACTCCATCATGTCGATCCTTTGGGCTGCTCCGATGCTGCGGCCAGTGAATCATCCGCATTCAGCGTGAAATAGAAAGTCGCGCCGCGATCCGGCTCTGCTTGCGCCCAGATGTGGCCGCCGTGGCGAGCGACGATGCGCTGTACCGTGACCAGCCCGATGCCGGTGCCCGGGAACTGCGATTCTGCGTGCAGACGCTGGAACGGGCCGAACAGCCGCGCCGAGTAAGCCATGTCGAAGCCCACGCCGTTGTCCCGCACGAAATAGATCGGCCCTTGCTCGCCCGCCTGGGCGCCGATGCTGACCCGCGCCTCGGGCGCGTTGGCCGTGTACTTCCAGGCGTTGTCGAGCAGGTTCTCCATCGCAATGCGCAGCAACCGCGTGTCGCCGTTGACCGTCATGCCGGACTGGATGGTCAGCTCCACCTGGCGTCCGGGATAGCGATCGCGCACCGTCGCGGCGGCTTCGACACAGATCTGGCTGAGATTGGTCGGGCGCGGAATCAGCTCGCTGCGGCTGATGCGCGACAGGCTGAGCAAGTCCTCGATCAGCGTCGACATGCGCAGGCTGGCATCGCGAATGCGTCGCAGGTAGTCGCGGGATTTTTCGTCCAGCCCGGCAGGGGCGCTGTCGTGCAGGACCTGGCTGAAGCCGGACATGCTGCGCAACGGAGCACGAAGGTCGTGTGAGACGGCGTACGCGAACGCCTCGAGCTCACGGTTCGCCGATTCCAATTGCAGCGTGCGCGCTGCCACGCGCTGCTCCAATTCCGCATTCATGCGTCGAACCTGATTCTGCGATTCGATCAGCGCGCGCGTTCCAGCCTGACGGCTGCGCTCATAGCGCCTGAGCAACACGTAGGCCAACGCGGCGGATCCCAGTACGAATAGCCAGCCCTTGAACGTCTGCAAACGCGCAGTCAGCCGCGCATCCAGGTTCAGCCACACCAGCAGGCGATCGGTCAGCAGGATCCAGAAGGCGCTGACGGTCAGGTACAGGAGCACGACCGTGCGCGGCATGTGGTGCTGATCGCGCCGCGTGCCGATGGCGAAAGGTTGGAGTTCGCGTCCAGGCTCGGTCGATGGTTCGCTCACGTTCAGCCCTCATGAAGCCAGTCCATGAACCCCTCAGGCAAGCTCTGCACAGGATACTTCCCGGTGCCGGGTCGTAGAGTCGATACCGCGCGCCGCAGCCCTGGATCGCGCCCGTCTCGTGCAGAGCCCCTTTTTGCGCCGATGCGGCCCAGCACTGGCAGCCGCTCGGCGTTCTCACCTCGGCGTTACGCGGTCAGCCGGCGCAAGGCCTCGGCATATTTCTCGCTCGTCTTGGCAATGATGTCGGCGGGCAGTTCGGGGCCGGGAGCGCGCTTGTTCCAATCCAGCGTTTCGAGGTAGTCGCGCACGAACTGCTTGTCGAAGCTCGGCGGGCTGATGCCCGGACGATAGGTGTCCACCGGCCAGAAGCGCGACGAATCCGGCGTCAATGCTTCGTCGATGAGGGTCAGATGGCCGGCGGCATCGACGCCGAACTCGAACTTGGTGTCGGCGATGATGATGCCGCGCGCCAGCGCGTGCTCTGCCGCAAATTGGTACAGCGCAAGTGCTGAGGCGAGTACCTGCTCGGCGAGCCCTGTGCCGATGCTGGCCGCCACCTGCTCGTAGCTGATGTTCTCGTCGTGCTGACCTTGCGGCGCCTTGCTCGACGGCGTGAACAGCGGCTGCGGCAGCCGATCGGCCTGCTGCAATCCGGCGGGCAGCTGGATGCCGCAGACCATGCCGGTCTGCTGATAGTCCTTCCAGCCCGAACCGATGAGATAGCCGCGCACCACAGCCTCAACCGGCAGCGCGCGCAGACGCTTCACGATCATGCTGCGATCGGCGATGAGCGCGCGTTCAGTCGCATCCGGTACGGCGCGCTCCAGCGGAAAGTCGGTCAGGTGATTGCCGATGATGTGCCGGGTCCGATCGAACCAGAAGCGCGAGATGCGCGTCAGGACGCTGCCCTTGCCCGGAATCGGATCGGGCAGCACCACGTCGAAGGCACTCAGGCGGTCGGTGGTGACGATGAGCATGTGCTCGGCATCGACTTCGTAGATGTCGCGCACCTTGCCTTGGTGAATGCGCTTCAGGCTGCGCAGATCGGATTGAAGCAGGGGCGGCGAAGCGGGAAGGGCGGACATTGCGTGCCTTGGATGAAGAGAACTTGAGGGGAAGATTCGCGGTCGGCTCAGGCGGGCGCTGCTACCATTGGCGCAACTGATCGTTGGGCGATTGTAACGGCATGATCTGGCAGGGCAAAGCATTGGGGGCGGTGGTGGGCGTGTTTACCGCGGGGCCGGTCGGCGCCCTGTTCGGCACGTTCATCGGACACCTCTTCGATGTGCAGGCGGAAAACCGCGTGCGCCGCGCCGGGCCGCGTACCAGTTCCATCGGCGTGCAGGAGGCATTTTTCCGCGCCACCTTCCAGGTCATGGGGCGCCTGGCGAAGGCTGACGGGCGAGTGTCGGAAGAGGAGATCCGCGCGGCTCGCAACATGATGAATGAACTGCGGCTGGGCGAGCGCGAGGTGAAACTCGCGATCGAACTGTTCACCCAGGGCAAGGCCGCGGATTTCCCTCTGGACGAGACGCTGCGCCAGCTGTACTGGACCTGCCGCAGCCGGCCGGATCTGTGCCGCATGTTCGTGCAGATCCAAGTGCAGGCGGCGCTGTGGGGCGGTGGTCTGAATGCCGCGGCCCGCAAAGTGCTTACGCGGGTATGCGCCGCTCTGGATGTCTCGGCCTATGAGTTGGTGCAGATGGAAGCACTGCTACGTATGCAGCAGTCAGCGCGCCAGTCGCAGCAAACGCGCGCGTCGGTGGATCGCGTGGCGCAGGCGTACGCCGTGCTCGGCGTATCGGCCAGCGCCTCGGATAGCGAAGTGACCAAAGCCTACCGGCGCCTGATGAATCAGAATCATCCCGACAAGCTGCACGCCAAGGGCCTGCCCGAATCCATGATGAAGGTGGCGGAAGAGAAAACCCGCCAGATCCGCGCGGCCTACGAAGTGCTGCGCGAGGCGCGTGGACTGAAATAGACATCGATACTGGAGAAGCGCATGAGCGTTGCAAATCCGTCCGGGCTCACGCCCTGGATCGCGCCATCCATCCTGTCCGCGGACTTCGCGCGACTGGGTGAGGAAGTGAAGGCCGTCATCGAGGCCGGTGCCGACAGCATTCACTTCGACGTGATGGACAATCACTACGTACCCAATCTCACCATCGGTCCGATGGTGTGCGAGGCGCTGCGCAAGCACGGCATCCAGGCGCCGATCGACGTGCATCTGATGGTGAAGCCGGTGGATCGCATCATTCCCGACTTCGCCAGGGCCGGCGCCACCTGGATCACTTTTCACCCGGAAGCCAGCGAGCACGTGGACCGTACGCTGGAGCTGATCCGCGAGCACGGCTGCCGGCCGGGGCTGGTGTTCAATCCGGCCACGCCGCTCGATTGGCTGGATCACGTGATGGACAAGGTCGACATGATCCTGCTCATGTCGGTGAACCCGGGCTTCGGCGGCCAGAAGTTCATTCCGTCGTCGCTGCCGAAGCTGCGCCAGGCGCGCGAGCGCATTCGTGCCAGCGGCAGGCAGATCCGCCTGCAGATCGATGGCGGCGTGAAGGTGGACAACATTGGCGAGATCGCTGCCGCCGGGGCGGATACGTTCGTCGCGGGCTCGGCGATCTTCGGTGCGAAGGATTACAAGGCGACGATTGCAGCCATGCGGGCGCAGATCGAGCAGGCTCGAGCCGGCTGAGAGCGTAAAAAAAAAGCGCCCGGCAGAGGGCCGGGCGCTTTTTTCGTCGGGTGACGACGCTAGCGATCAATCTTCATCGTCGTCGTCGAAATCATCCTCGTCATCGTCCTGGCGGCTGTTGGCCGCAGCGCCACGACCTGCCGTGGTCGCGGCAGCGGCCAGCGGCGGCTTGGTCTTCATCTTCGGCCGCGCGCCGTACACCACGATGGTCTTGCCGGTGGCGCGCAGCAGGCCCTGATCTTCGAGCACCTTCAGCACGCGGCCAGCCATCTCGCGCGAGCAACCGACCAGGCGTGACAGCTCCTGCCGGCTGACCTTGATCTGCATGCCTTCCGGGTGCGTCATGGCGTCCGGCTCGCTGCACAGGTCCATGATCGCGTGCGCCACGCGACCGGTGACGTCGACGAAAGCGAGATCGCCGAGCTTGCGATTGGTGCGGTCCAGGCGCGTCGCCAGCTGCGTGGCCAGTTCGAACACCAGGCCCGGACTTTCGGCGGCCAGCTGGCGGAAGCGGGGATAAGTCATTTCGGCCAGCTCGCACTGCTGGCGGGTGCGCACCCAGGCGCTGCGGGTGGGCTGCTCGTAGAACAGGCCCATTTCACCGAAGAACTGTCCCTTGTTGAGGTAGGCGAGCACCATCTCGTTGCCTTCCTCGTCCTCGATCATCACTTCCACCGAGCCGCTGACGATGTAGTACAGCACGTCGGGCAGGTCGCCGGCGTGAATGACCACCGTCTTGGAGGGCACCGTGCGAATCCGGCAGTAGCTGAGAAACCGGTTGATCGCCGGAATGTCGCTCAGTGGTCTTGCTCCCTCTTCCATTACTTACCCCTAGCTGTGGCTTTGCGGGCTATATTGCCTGCAAATTGCGACAAATTGTTCTGCGGCCTTTTAATACAGTATATGCCTTCACCGCAAGCGTTTGATTGTGCAGCGGCACTAGAGCCAGTAAGCGCTGCGCGTCATGACCTTCGCGGTGAGCTTCATCAGCGCTCGTGCAATCTTCGGCAGTTCAGTGCCGCCGGCGAGGCGCGCATTGTTGCCATGTCGCTCTTCGTCTTCGCTCATCTGGTGCACGATCGCACGCGTGCGTGCATCGTCGTGCGGTAGCAGTCGCAGGTGCTCGTCGAGATGCTCGACCACTTGCCGTTCGGTTTCCGCGACGAAGCCGAGGCTGGTCTTGTCACCGGCAAGACCGGCGAGCGCGCCGATCGTAAATGAGCCGGCAAACCACACCGGGGCCAGCATGCTGGTGCGTCCGCCCAGCTCTTGGACGCGCGTCGCGCACCAGGCCAGGTGATCGGTTTCCTCGAGTCCTGCTTCCAGCAATGCCGCGCGTGTCGCGGCGTTGCCGGCCACGAACGCCTGTCCGTGGTACAGGGCCTGGGCCGCAATCTCGCCGGAATGATTCACCCGCATGAGGGCGGCGACCTCGCGCCGTTCGGTGGGCAGCAGCACCGTTTCCTCGATGTTTTCGGCCGGATACGCTCGCGCGCAGCGGGGAGTACCGAACAGGACCTTGAGGGCCTGATCGGCGGGCTCGATCAGCCGGTCCATCAGGGAAAGTACCCGGTCCGGGCGGATGTCGGCCGGGGCGGCAGAGGTGGGGACAGCGCAGTGCATGGGCTTCATTATATATGTCGGTCTGCGCGCGCCCGGCCGGCGGCGGAGCCGGTCCGGACAGGGGCTGTTCGAACGGTTTGCAAAGCCGCAGGTCGTCCTTTAGACTTGCCGGCCTTTTCGCCCCCTGGGCAAGAGTTTTCCCGGAGAATTCAATGAGAACCGTATTCGCCAACGAGGCTACGGTGCGCCGTGATTGGTACGTGGTGGATGCCTCTGGCAAGACCCTCGGCCGTCTGGCGTCCGAGCTGGCCCGCCGTCTGCGTGGCAAGCACAAGGCTTCGTACACCCCGCACGTGGATACGGGCGACAACATCATCGTCCTGAACGCCGGCAAGGTGCGCGTTACCGGTCAGAAGATGACCGATAAGCTGTATCACCACCACACCGGCTACATGGGCGGTCTGAAGACCACCAGCCTCGAGAAGCTCCTCGACAAGCATCCCGAGCGCGCCATCGAGTTCGCGGTCAAGGGCATGCTGCCGAAGAACACGCTGGGCCGTAAGATGTTCAAGAAGCTGCACGTGTTCGCCGGCGCCGAGCATCCCCATGCCGCTCAGCAGCCCAAGGCGCTCGAGCTCTGATCCGAAAAATCTCAAGGCAACTAAATCATGGCGATTTCGACCAACTACGGCACCGGGCGTCGCAAGACCTCCACCGCTCGCGTCTTCCTGCGCTCCGGCACGGGCAACATCACGGTCAACGACCGTCCGCTGGATGAATTCTTCGGCCGCAAGACCGCGCGCATGATCGTGCGTCAGCCGCTGGAAGTGGTGCAGCTGGAGAACAAGTTCGACGTGAACGTCACCGTCAAGGGCGGCGGCACCACCGGCCAGGCCGGCGCCATCCGCCACGGTCTGACCCGCGCCCTGATGGATTACGACGAGACCCTGCGCAAGTCGCTGCGCGACGCTGGTTACGTGACCCGCGATGCCCGCGAAGTCGAGCGCAAGAAGGTCGGCTTCCGCAAGGCCCGCCGCGGCACTCAGTTCTCCAAGCGCTGATCCCGCCGCGATACCGGCTGTTGGGGGATCGTCTAGCGGTAGGACTACGGACTCTGACTCCGTCAACCTAGGTTCGAATCCTAGTCCCCCA
>DATMEZ010000027.1:0-33288 GCA_035556415.1 Povalibacter sp. | reverse complement strand
TGCCGAGGGCGAGCGCCCGACCCGCTCCGCGGCGCGGGCCAAGCTGCCCAGGCGCAGGATCGCCACCAGGCTGCGCAAGGCGTCCATGTCGAGATTGGGAAGCGGCATAGGTAAGAAATTCGAAAGTGTTGCCGCCGAATTATTCGGTTTTTCCGCGTATCGGCAAGTCCTACGATCGGCAAGACCTCACCACGCGTGCGCACCCGATTCGAAGAGGAAACCCCATGAACCCGCATCGCACCTTGTCCCGCCTTGCCGTCATCGCCTGTCTGCTGCCCGGCCTGGTCTGGTCCTCCGGCCCCGGAGCGGCCGATACCCACAGCGATACTTCGCTGGCTGGAACCTGGACGCTGGTGGCGGCCGATGTGCTGCACCCGGACGGCTCACGCTCGCACGATTACGGCGATGCGCCGAAGGGCCTGCTGCTGATCGACCGTGCGGGGCACTACTCGCTGCAGATCTTCCGCGCTGAACGCCCGCGCTTTGCCAACCCGGATAAAACCAAGGCCAGCGCGCGGGAGTACCAGGCGGCCGTGCTGGGCGCGAGCACCCACTACGGCACGCTCGCAGTCGAACCGGGCCGGCGCCAGTTGGTGTTCCATATCGAAGCTGCCTCCTTCCCCAATTGGGAGGGGCAGCAGCAAATACGTGCCTTCGAATTGAACGGCGATACGCTCAGCTACCGGGTACCACCGCGTCCGGACGGCAACGTGCCCGTGTCGGTTTGGCGGCGTATCGGCGACTGAGCCACGTGCGACGGCGCGAGGCTAGAACAGCCCCAGGAATTTCTTCGCCACGTTCTTGCGCCGGAGATCGACCAGGTCGTTGTGGCCGCGATCGATCAGGGTGCTGAGCAGGAACTCCATGCCCTTCTCGGCGTGCAGCGCCATCTCTTCCTGGTAAAGCGGAATGGCGCTGTAGAACTCGATGCGACGCGTGCCGAGGTCGAGCTCGTAGAACTCCGTCGGCACCAGCAGCGACGGCGCGACGATGACGCCGCACAGTTCAGTGCCGGGTGCATAAGGTGCCGGAGGGTCGCCGTTGGGGACGATCTGGCCCCACACCAGCGATGTCTTCTGCTGCGGATAGCGCGCCAGCTGGGTGAGCAGACGTATCGGCCAGTGGCCGCTGCCCTTCGACTTCGGCGCATCCTCGAAATTCCAGCCGCGCGGCAACGTCATCATCAGCTCCAGGTAGCGCGGCGTCTTGCTGTTGCCGGCGCTCGGCATAGGCATGTCGCTCATGCCGGCGGTAACGAGCGTGTGGATGGGCCGCTCGACCGTGGAGGCTACCCGGCAAATGTCGGTGGGTGGGCCGTCAGTGGCGGGTTCGCGGAAGGTCTGTTCGATGACTCCCAGGTGGCGTTCGATATGCGCGCGGATCTGCTGGCGCTGGTCATTCACAACAAAGAGACTCCTTGGGGCACCCGCACCACTGCGGTGCCGGCAATCTTATCGTGCCACGCCTGCCGGCCGTCATCGAATACGATCCAGAGAAAGCCCAGTCCCGCCACGATCAGCGACAGGAAGCAGCTGAGCGCACGCACGATCGTCGTGCTCCAGTCCAGTTCGCGGCCATCCACGCGCACGACTTTCAGGTTGCACAGGATGCCGCCGATGGTGGTGCCTTTCAGTTTCCACATGATCGCGCCGTAGGCGGCGAGGGCGAGCAGGAAGGCGTTGTCGGAATGCAGCACGCTGAAGGCGATGCCGATCAGCAGCACGTCGATGAACAGCGCCAGCATGCGAATCCAGAATCCGGCGCGGGGCAGGGCGGTGACATCGACAGTGGGAGCGGCAGTCGGGCCGGCTGCCGCCGCCGCGGGCTCGGATGTTTCCGGTGCTGCCTGCGCCGGTTCCGCAGCGGCAGCGGATTCATCGGCGCCGGAGACAGAAGCACCAGCGGCTGCGGCCGCAGCAGCAGCGGTCGCAGCGGCGGTTGAGGCAGTGGTCGGGCCTGAAGCGGCTGGTCTCGGCGCGGGCCCAGCCGTCGCGGCGGCGGCCAGCTGGCCTTCGCGCTTCTCGCGGACAGTGAGCATGAGCGTGTAGATCACCACGCCCAGACCGAGAATGCCGATCAGCTTGTAGGCGATGAAGCCCAGCACCGGCACCAGGTACAGCCCGATCACGATCAGGCCGCCCACCAGCACCGCGAATGCAATGTCGTTGAGCGGGCTGGAGCCGATGAAGCCGGTCACGCGCCGGCCGATCGCGGCCAGGATCACGGCCTTGCCGAACAGGCCGATCGCGAACAGCGCCATCCACAAGAACGGCAGCAGTGCGATACCGACCACCGTGATCATCAGCAGCAGGCTCAGCACCGGCACCAGCAGCAGCGTCAGCAGCGCCGCCAGCAGCGAATGACCGGGGCGGGTCTCCAGCGTCTGCACGCACTTCTCCACACCGCCGGAGAACATCAGCGCCAGCACCACGTACAGCGTCAGAAAACCGAACGCCAGCGTCCACGCCCAGCCCAGGCCGGGCTCAAGCGCCAGCGGGCGGCCGAGCAGCAGGCAATGGCTGATCCACGGGCGCAGCCATTGCATGCCGCCGAACTCGATCGGTGGTACGACCTGCTCGATGCTGCCGCGCACGCGCGCATCCGGATCCTGGATCAGCTGGCCGCCGACCACGGATACGTCGCCGGCGATGCGCGCCTGCGGGCCCAGCTCGACATTACCGAAAATGGCCACCGCATCGCCGTTGACCCGGCTGTTGACGTAGGTGTTGCCGAAGATCGCCACCACACTGTCGCCGACCCGCCCGCTGACATGGGTGTTGCCCATGATGGCCACCACGGAATCGAGCACGTCACCGGCCGCGGTCGAGGAGCCGCCGATGCTGATCACGGCCTCCGCCGTCTGGCCCGCAGGCAGATTCGAATCCTGATTCAAGTGCACGATGACGTTGCGCTTGCCGCGATGCTGCGGGAAGTCCCAGTCGGGGTCGTCCACCGGCGCCGCCGGCGGTGCGGCTGGTGCTTCCGCCTGGGGTGGGGCTGCCGGGGCTTCGGCCGGCGGCGGCGCCTCGGGCTCCTGCGCCGCAATGCAGTGATTGAACGCGAGCAGGCCCGCGAGTGCGATGTAGATCAGGGCTTTGAGGTCTTTCATTAGCGATTCACGTACAGCGTGCGGTAAGCGGTGGCACCGATGCCGAAGAGCGTCGTGTACATCACGGCCACCAGGCCCAGGCCGCAGTAGATCCACAACGGTGGAATGATGCGGGCCACCGACGATGCGACCGCGATGGTGGCGCTCATCGAAGTGGCGGCCGGTGCGATGCTGGGAAGCGAGTTGGCGAGCGCACCGGACTGCACATCGCTGATTACCCAACCGGAAGCTCGAATCACCAGCGCGATCAATGCGGCACAGGCGATCAGGAAGAGCAGGCGTACGGGCGCCGGCCAGTGCGCATAGCTCATGCGCCACCAAGGCAACGCCAGGCGCCGTTCGATTTCGGCCAGCACCTGCGTCTCCAGTGTGTGAGGCGCACGGCGCGGCGGCAGTCCGCGCACTGCGGTGCCGATCAGTCGTTCGAGAGAGTCGGGAGAGGTTGGCATGTCAGGTCCGTAGCTGCTCCGCGTCCAGTCCGCGGCTCGCCAGCGTTTTCGCCAGCCGTGCGCGACCACGCATGATGTCGATCTTTACTTTCGGCAGCGAGATGCGCAGCCGCCGGGCGATCTCGTCGTAGGGCATGTCCTCGAAATGGTAGAGCACCAGCGGCAGGCGCTGATGGTCGGGCAGGCGAGTCAGTGCCTCGTCGATCAGCCCGCGGCGCTCCTCGGCATCCAGCCCCGGCAGCAGCACCTCGGGCGCCTCGAACTGGTCGGCGACCTCGTCGCCTTCCTCGTCGTCGCGTCGCATCTCGGAGAAAAACCGCCAGCGCTTGCGGTAGCGCGAGATGAAGTTGAGGGTCAGGTTGGTGGTCACCGTCTTGAGCCAGCCGCCGGCCGAGGGGCTGTCGCGCAGCTGGCCAAAATTCTCCCAGGCCTTGAGGAACACTTCCTGGGCGATGTCCTGGGCCTGGGCGTCGTTGCCCGTCATCCGCATCGCGGTCGAGAAAACCATGTCCTGATAGGCACGCATAAAGCCTGCAAAGTCGTCCGGTCGCGCTGAGTCCTTGGGGTTGAGCACGTAAAGAGTGTCGTCGTTTAGGGTGAGAACACGCCTGCCGGCACGAAGTTACACAGATCTCACCCCTCCAGGCGGGGACAGCTCCGGCGGGGTTTGGCAAGTCTTGTTGGCCGGGACGTCCTTCTGCATAGTTCGCGCCCTCGTTTTACATTCATTGGCCTTCAGTCGCTCATGCTGCCATCGATCGAGTCCCGCATCGCCGCCGAACTTTCCGCCCGGCCCGCGCAGGTTGCCGCAGCCGTGGCCCTGATCGATGAGGGGGCCACCGTTCCCTTCATCGCACGCTATCGAAAAGAAGCCACCGGCGGGCTGGACGACACGCAGCTGCGTACCTTGAGCGAGCGCCTGGTGTACCTGCGCGAACTCGAGGAGCGCCGCACCACGATTCTCAAGAGCATCGAGGAACAGAACAAGCTGACGCCGCAGCTGAAGGCCAGCATCGAGGCCGCCGACAGCAAGCAGCGCCTGGAAGACCTGTACCTGCCCTACAAGCCCAAGCGCCGCACCAAGGCGCAGATCGCCCGGGAGGCAGGCCTGGAGCCGCTGGCCGAGGCGCTGCTGGCCGACCCGCGCCTGACCCCGGCGGTGGAAGCGGCGAAATACCTGAAGGAGCCCTTCAAGACCGAGGCCGGCGACAATCCGGGCGTACCCGACGTCAAGGCGGCGCTCGACGGTGCGCGCCAGATCCTGACCGAAAAGTTTGCGGAAGACGCCGAGCTGCTCGGCTCGCTGCGCGAACACTTGCTGGAGAACGCGGTGATGGTTTCGGTGGTTGCGGAAGGCAAGGAGGAGGCCGGTGCGAAATTCCGTGACTATTTCGACTACAAGGAAGCGCTCAAGTCGATCCCGTCGCATCGTGCGCTGGCGCTGTTCCGCGGCCGCACCGAGGAAATGCTGCGGATCACCCTGAAGCTGCCCGAGGAGCTGCAGCCGAGCGACAAGCCGGCCACGGTGGCGCCGCCGAACAGCTGCGAGCTCAAGATCGCCGCCCGCTATCACATTGCAGACCAGGGCCGTCCCGCCGATGTCTGGCTCCGGGACACGGTGCGCTGGACCTGGCAGGTGAAGGTCGCCTGGCAGCTGGAAGCGGAGCTGTTCACCGCGTTGCGCGAGCAGGCGGAGGAGGAGGCAATCCGCGTCTTCGGACGCAACCTGCACGATCTGTTGCTGGCGGCGCCGGCCGGCGCGCGAATCACGATGGGCCTGGACCCGGGAATCCGTACCGGCGTGAAGGTTGCCATCGTCGATCGCACCGGCAAGCTGCTGGATACCGCGACGGTTTATCCGTTCCCGCCGCGCAATGATCTCGAGGGCACGCTGCATACGCTGGCTGTACTGATCAAGAAGCACGGCGTCGAGCTGATCAGCATCGGCAACGGCACCGCTTCGCGCGAGACCGATCGCCTGGCGGCGGAGTTGATCAAGCGGTTGGCTGATGCGCGGCTGACCAAGATCGTCGTGTCCGAGGCGGGTGCCTCGGTGTACTCGGCGTCAGAGCTGGCGTCCAAGGAATTTCCGGCTCTCGATGTCAGCCTGCGCGGCGCGGTGTCGATCGCACGGCGCCTGCAGGATCCGCTGGCGGAACTGGTGAAGATCGATCCCAAGTCGATCGGCGTCGGTCAGTACCAGCATGACGTGAACCAGACGCGGTTGGCGAAGTCGCTGGATGCGGTCGTGGAAGATTGCGTGAACGCCGTCGGCGTCGACGTGAACACAGCCTCCCCGGCATTGTTGGCGCGCGTCTCGGGTCTCACCTCGACCCTGGCCGAGAACATCGTCAGCTATCGCAATCAACATGGCGCATTCGCCAACCGCGCCGCCCTGAAGGGCGTGCCGCGTCTGGGGCCGAAGACGTTCGAGCAGGCAGCCGGCTTCCTGCGCATCGTCGAAGGCGACAATCCGCTCGATACCTCGGCGGTGCACCCGGAAGCCTATCCGGTAGTCGAGCGCATCCTGGCGGACCTGAAACGCCCGGTGAAGGAAGTCATGGGCGATGCGGCCTCGCTGCAGAAGATCGACGCCGGCAAATACACCGACGAGACTTTCGGCTTGCCGACGGTGCGCGACATTCTGCGCGAGTTGGAGAAGCCGGGCCGCGATCCGCGGCCGGAGTTCAAGACCGCCGCTTTCAAGGAAGGCGTGGAGGATCTGAAGGACCTGCAGCCGGGCATGCTGCTGGAAGGCGTGGTGACCAACGTCACCAACTTCGGCGCCTTCATCGACATCGGCGTCCACCAGGACGGCCTGGTGCACATTTCCATGATGTCGCACAAGTTCATCAAGGACCCGCACGAGGTGGTGAAGGCCGGTGACGTGGTCAAGGTGAAAGTGCTGGAGGTCGATGTCGTCCGCAAGCGCATCGCACTCACCATGAAGCTGGACGAAGCGGCTGCGCGTCCGCGGGCAGGCGATCAGTCGGCTCGCCCGCAGCAACGTGGCGCCGATCGCCGACCGCCGCCGCAGCGCGAGTCGCAGCCGGTCGGCAGCGGGCTGATGGCCGAGGCGTTTGCCCGCGCGCTCAAGAAGTAACGGTCAGTCTTTCAGATAGGGCCGGACCAGCTTCAGATCGGTCAGGAGCTGCTGGTACGCCGCTGCGCGATCCTCGTCCGGAACGCGCAGCAGGTAGGAAGGGTGGACGGTGACCAGCACGTCCGGCAGGTCAGGGGCATGCCCATTGGCCCGGATGATCCGGCCGCGATTTTTCTCGATGGCCGTGGCCCGACCGAACACCGCGCGCGCGGCCGTCGCTCCCAGTGCGACGACCAGACTCGGTGCGATCAGCGTCAACTCCCGCTCCAGCCAGGGATGGCAGGCATTGATCTCCAGGCTGTTCGGTTTGCGATGCAGGCGTCGTTTACCGCGCTGCTCGAACTTGAAGTGTTTCACCGCATTGGTGACGTACGTCGCCTTACGCTCGATTCCCGCTTCCTGCAGCGCGCGATCCAGCAACCGCCCGGCCGGGCCGACGAAAGGTCGACCCGCCAGATCCTGCTGGTCGCCCGGCTGTTCACCGACCAACAGAATCCGTGCGGACGCCCGGCCTTCGCCAAAGACCGTCTGGGTAGCGTCCTTCCACAATGGACAGGCGCGACAGTGCAACGCTTCAGCCCGCGCTGCATCGAGAGAATCGCGAATGGGTACCGCACGCGCCATCCCCTCAGGAATGGGTGCCTGACGCGCAAGTTCCGCCGGCGGTTATTTGCGTCGGCGCTTGGGCGAATCGGGTTCGCCGATCTCGTAGTCGTCCAGGTCCGACATCAGCGCGGCCGTCTCACGCTCCTCGCGCCGGCGTTCCAGGCGACGCCATGCGGGCTCGCCGGGCTTGGAGCTGCCTTTCTTGCGCTTGTCGAAATCGTCGAGCAGATGATCCAGGACCGGATCGTCGCCATCGGCAATGGCGTCGTCCTCATCGCCGTCGAATTCCTCTGACTCCGGCTTCTCGCTCATCTCACGTTACCGAGTGATCGGGGGTCGAATAGCGGACAAGACTGCAGGTGCGGGTCGCGACGCGCGGAGTATATAAAAGGAAGGTGAGGGCTTCGCAAGAGTGACTTGGGCGCAACAGCGGTGTCACAAATTTCGCGTGTCGCCTTGCGGCTGCGCCTATCGCCGGTGGTGTGTTGCCTGGCGTTCCAGGCTGCCGCAGATCCTGAAGCGGCGGCGGTTGCCTCAGGCAACCAGCTCGTTGAGCTGGAAGATGGGCAGCAGCATCGCCAGCACGATCAGCAGCACGAAGCCGCCCATCACCAGGATCATCAGCGGCCCGAGCAAGCCCACGAAGGTGCCGAGGATGGAATCCATCTCGTGCTCCTGGTTGCTGGCGGCGCGATCCAGCATGGTCTCCAGATCGCCGCTGGTCTCGCCGCTTGAGATCAGGTGAATCATCATCGGAGGAAACATGCGTGTCGCCGCAAGCGAACGGCCGATCGGCGCGCCTTCGCGCACACGTGCTGCGGCTTCCTGTACGGCATCACGCATCGGCAGGTTGGTGACGACTTCTCCGGAGATGCGTAGCGCTTCGAGCACTGGAACGGCACTGGACGTCAGCGTCGCCAGCGTGCGGGCGAAGCGTGCGGTATTGGTGCCCCGCACCACCTTGCCGATCAGCGGCAGGTGCAACAGGAACGCGTGATAGCGTCGCCGCGCCGCAGGATTGCGCAGCCAGCGGAAGAACAGCCACAGCCCGCCTACGACCAGCAGTATCACCAGCCAGCCCCAGTCACGGGCGAAGTCGGAGATGGCGATCAGCCCCTTGGTGAGCAGCGGCAGTTCGGTCTTGGAGTTCTCGAACTGCTTGACGATCTTCGGCACCACGAACGCCAGCAGCAGAAACACGATGCCAGTACAGACCACGAACAGCAGCACCGGATACAGCATGGCGTTGACCGTGCGGCTGCGCAGCTGCTCGCGACTCTCGGTGTAATCGGCCAGGCGTTCCAGCACCGTGTCCAGGTGTCCCGACTGCTCGCCGGCGGCAACGGTGGCGCGGTAGATCTCGGGGAACACTCGTGGAAAATCCGACAGGCCGTCAGCAAGTGCGTGACCTTCCAGTACCTTGGCGCGCACACCGAGCACTACGCTCTTGATGCGCGGTTTCTCCGTCTGCTCCGAAACGGCCTGCAGGGCTTCATCCAGCGGCAGGCCGGAGCGCACCAGTGTCGCGAGCTGTCTGGTCAGGAGCGAGAGATCCGCGGCCGATACGCCGCGACGTAAGTTGAACGATGCCCGTTGCTCACGCTTTTCCTGATGCGCGACCTCGCTGACCGTAACCGGCAGCAGGCTCTGATCGCGCAGCAGCTGGCGCACCTGGCGGGCGGTATCGCCCTCCAGAACACCTTTGCGTTCGCGTCCGGTGGCGTCGACGGCGACGTATTCGAAAGCACCCATGGAGGACGATCAGTCTTCCCGCGTGACGCGCAGGACTTCTTCGATCGTGGTGACGCCGGAGAGGATCTTGGCGCGGCCGTCATCACGGATGCTGGGAGTGAGGGTGCGGGCGTGGCGTTCCATTTCCTGCTCGCTGGCGCCATCGTGAATCATGGTGCGCATCGCATCGTCGATCATGACGAGCTCGTAGATGCCGGTGCGGCCCTTGAAGCCTTGCGCCGTTTCCACGCCAGGACGATAGAGCGTGGGCGAGGGCGCATCGGCCGGCAGGTTGAGCAATCTGCGCTCGTAGTCACCCGCGACGTAGGCCTCCTTGGTTTCAGGGTTGAGAACGCGCACCAGTCGCTGCGCCAGCACACCGACCAGGCTGGAGGACAGCAGGAACGGTTCCACGCCCATGTCGCGCAGGCGGGTCACCGCGCCGACGGCGGTATTGGTGTGCAGGGTGGACAGCACGAGGTGTCCGGTGAGCGAAGCCTGCACCGCGATATGCGCTGTCTCCAGGTCGCGGATTTCGCCGACCATCACTACGTCCGGATCCTGGCGCAGGATGGCGCGCAGGCCGCGCGCGAAGGTCATCTCCACTTTGGTGTTGACCTGGGTCTGGCCGATGCCGTCGATGTAGTACTCGATCGGATCCTCGACCGTCATGATGTTGCGCGTGTCGTCGTTGATGCGCTCGAGCGAGGAGTACAGCGTAGTGGTCTTGCCCGAGCCGGTGGGCCCGGTGACCAGCAGGATGCCGTGCGGCTTGTGGATCAACTCGTCCATCAGCGACTGGGTGCGCGATTCCATGCCCAGCGAATTCAGCTCCAGTCGTCCGGCCTGCTTGTCGAGCAAGCGCAGTACCACGCGCTCGCCGTGACCTGCGGGAATGGTGGAGACGCGGACGTCGACCGCTCGGCCGGCGATGCGCAGCGAGATGCGGCCGTCCTGCGGCAGGCGCTTCTCGGCGATATCCAGCTTGGACATGACCTTGATGCGCGAGACCACCAGCGGCGCGACCGCTCGGCGCGACTGCAATGCTTCGCGCAATACGCCGTCGACCCGAAACCGCACCACCAGCCGGTTCTCGAACGGCTCGATGTGGATGTCGGAGGCGTTGTCCTTCACCGCCTGGGTCAGAATGGCGTTGATCAGTTTGATGATGGGTGCGTGATCGTCGCTTTCCAGCAGGTCCGAGGGCTCCGGCAGGTCCTGCGCCAGGTGCGCCAGGTCGGTGTCGCCTTCGAAGGTGCCGGCCATCTGCATGGCGGTGTTGGTGCCGCCTTCGTAGATCTTGCGCAACTGCTGGTCGAACTGGTCGCTGTCGACGCGCCGCAGCTGCAGCGGCATGCCCAGCACGCGGCGCACCTCGGCGATGCTCGATGGATGCGCGCCGACGCGATAGATGGCTTCGGCCACGCCGTCGACGATGCGCTGGATCAACACACCATGACGTTTGCAGAAGGCGAAGGAAAGCTGCGGCGCCACCGGTACGGCGATCGGCGCCGCAACCGGCGGATCTTCCACGAGACTCAATGACTGGCTGTCAGCGCTCATGGCCTGTCACTTCAGTTCTGGGGCGGAGGTTGCGGCGTCGCCGGCAACGGGGTGGTCTGCAGCGGCGCCTGCTCCTCGGGGCGTTCGGTGCCGGGCTGCGGCGGCTTGGCGCCGGCGGTCGGATCGGCGTACTTCGACAGATCCTCGATGGGTGGCAGCAGCGGCTGACGCTCGCCCGGCAACAGCGTGACCTTGCCGTCGCGACGCTGCAACTGCTGGTCGCGGATCACGTTGTACTTGGCGTTGGTCTCCACCGCGGTGGACATGCCGTCGCGCAGGATCTTCGGACGGATGAACACCATCAGGTTGCGCTTTTCCTTGGAGCCGTTGCGCGTCTTGAAGAGCTCGCCGATCAATGGAATCCGGCCCAGCACCGGCACCCGGTTCTCGCCCTCCATCGCGGTGTCGGAGATCAACCCGCCCAGCACGATGACGCCGCCGTCTTCGACCAGCACCTTGGTGCTGATGGTGCGCTTGTTGGTCACCAGGTCGACGGCGCCCTGGGTGGTGGCGGCCACGCCGGAGGATTCCTGCTCGATCTTGAGCATCACCGAATCGCCCTTGTTGATCTTGGGCGTGATCTTGAGGATGGTGCCGACTTCTTCACGCTGGATGGTCTGGAACGGGTTGACCGAGCCCTGGTTGGCGCCGGTGTTGGTGAACTGGCCGGTGATGAAGGGCACTTCCTGCGCCACCTTGATCTCCGCCTCTTCGTTGTCCAGCGTGATGATCGAAGGTGTTTGCAGGATGTTGGTGGACGCATCGCCACGCAGCGCGCGCAGCAGGATCGCGAAGTTGGTGCCGGAGTCCGGGAAGCTGCCGGCGCCCATGGTCACGCCGGTGGGCAGACCACTTTGCAGCAACGACGTCGGATTCTGCAGGGCTGCCGCAATGCTGCCGATGCTGGCATTGCCGATCGGTTGATTGAACATGCCGATCGGCACCGTGCCGCCGTCCTCGCCGCGGCTGCCCACGGCCCAGTTGACGCCCAGTTCGGCGGACTTGTTCAACGTCACCTCGACCAGGATCGCCTCCACCAGCACCTGGGCGCGGCGGATGTCGAGCTTGTCGACGATCATCATGATCTGCCGCATGATCTTGGGCGGCGCGGTGACCACCAGCGCATTGGTCTGTACGTCGGACCAGATGCCGACGCTCTTGTCGGCCGAGGTGCTGGAGCTTGCCGCGCCGGGCTGCGGCGGAGCGCCGCCGGGCGTGGCCTGTACGATCCCCTGGATCTGTTCCTTGAGCTTGTCGGCGATGGTTTCGGCGTCTGCATACTGCAGGTAGCGCACCTGGGTATCGCCACCGGCTTCCAGCGGCGTGTCCAGATGAGTAATCAACGCCTTCAGGCGCAGGCGCTGGGTTTTCTCGCCGGTCAGCAGCACGCTGTTGGTGCGGTCGTCGGCCACCACCTTGGCGCCGGAGGCGCCGGCCTCCTGTTGTGGGCCGGCTTGCGTGTACAGCGTATTGACCACGCGCACGATTTCCGCGGCGCTGGCGTTTTCCAGCCGCACGATGTCCACATCCTCATCGCCCGCCTGATCGATGCGCTGGATGATGCGCATCAGGCGCGCCACGTTGCTGGCGCGGTCGGAAATGATGACGGTGTTCGATGCCTGATGCGCCACGAAATGCGCGCCCTGGGGCACCAGCGGTCGCAACGCCGGCAACAGGTTGGCGGCGCTGACGTTCTTGAGCTGGATCACTTGCGTGACGATCTCATCCGAATTCGGATCGACCTTGGCGGGCAGGTCGTTGCCGGGCATCCAGCGCGAGTTCTGCGCCGGCACGATCTTGACCACGTTGTTGCCCGCCGGCACGGCCACGAAGTCGTGGACCTGCAGCACCGACAGGAAGGCGTCGTAGAAGGCATCGGCGCTCATCGGGGTCGAGGACAGGATGGTGACCTGGGCCCGCACCCGCGGATCGATGATGAAGGTCTTGCCGGTGATCGACTGCACCGCCTGCACCACCAGCGCCAGGTCGGCATCCTTGAAATTCGGTGTGATGGTGCTCTGCGCTTGCGGTGCCTGGGCGTTGCCGACGCACCAGACAGTGGCCAGGACTAGTGCGTGAAGCGGGCGGCGCGACAGCCACGTACGCGTTTTTTTGTTGGGGGTCGTCATGCGCGGTCCTGATATTCGTAAGGCGTCGTCGCAACGCTCATTGAGTGACGGGCTCGTTGCCAGGCGGCGGCAATGGGCCGCGAGGCGCTCCCTGATCCGGATTCTGGCCGGTACCGCCCGGGGCCGGGCTGGCTTCCGGCAGCATGATCTGCGCGGTGTTCAGCGTCAGTTCCTGAGACTGCCCGTTGCGTTCCACGGTGACTGTGACGCGGTCGGAAGTCCCCATGGTATTGAAGATCTCCATGCCGCGCTGCGGGTCGTCGAGCGCGGTGCCGTTGATGCTCAGCACCAGATCGCCCGGCTGCAGCCCCAGGCGGGCGAACTGCTGACGATTGCGACCGGGATAGACGCGATAACCGCGCTGCACGCCATTGGCGAACACCGGCTGTGGTCGCACGATCTCGGCAAACGCGCTCGGGTTGGTTTCGGCGATCCGGCGCAGGTTGTTCGCGAACTGTGAGCCGCCGGCGTTTGCGGCGGGGCGCGGTGCGGAGACCAGCCCGGCGAGGCTCTGGGTCGGCAGGGCGAGTGCTTCGAGCTGGCCGCCGCGATCCAGGATCACGCGGTCGGGATATACCGCATGCAGCGTCGTGCCCTGACGTACGACCTCGCCGACGGTGAAAACCTTCGCCGCCGCGCCCGACTCACCGATGATGGCCCAGCCCTTGGCTGGATCGCTGCTGGCGAAGACGGCCGACAGCACCAGGTTCATCTGGGTTTCGGGAGCGGCTGCCGGATCCAGTGCGGCCGGAGCCTGCGATACGCCGAACAGATGCGCATCCACGATGGATTGGATGTCCGGACCCTGGCGAGCGGCAGCGTTGCTGACGGCGGCCGGCGGCGGCGCCGTGGCGGCCGGCTGGTTGCGATCCAGCAGCAGCCAGGTCAGCTGCACCAGTTGCCATGCGATGGCAACGACGAGAACGACCGACAGACCCTGCGGCAGCGTACGCGAGGCACGGTCCAGCCACTGTTGCGGTGACAGGTTCTCGAAGGCTCGCAGACTGGCGCGGATCGACATTCGTTCCTGGCGTGGCTTCCGAATGAAAAATGACAGCCTGTTCCGAGGCTGTAACCCGGGGATGATACGGAGTCGCGATAGGCTGTCACAAGAGATTGTTCCCATTGATGAAAACTGTGTCTCACTGTGGCCATTCGGAGTCACCCGCACGGCGCTTGCGCTTGGGTGCTCGCGAAGTCGCAGTTGATGCGTCGCAGCTGCGCTTTGGCGAGCTTGCCGCGGGTGTGTTGCACAGGCGTGAAGCGACCTCGGCAAGTCGTCCGTATCTGTTTCGCGAACAGGAACTTAATGCGGGTTTGGCTGCCTTGTATTGTCGTTCGTATCCCCCTATAAAGAGTCACGTAGGTCACTTGTCGATACTGATGGCGGAAGAGCGCACACGTCACGAACGCGAGCTGGTCACCGAGGAGGCCGAGCCGCGGCTCCGCAAACCGCCGCTGTATCGGGTCATTCTGCTGAATGACGATTACACGCCGATGGAATTCGTCGTCGACGTGCTGGAGAGCATCTTCGGCATGGACCGCACCACCGCCACGCGCGTCATGCTCGAAGTCCACACCAAGGGCAAAGGCGTCTGCGGCGTGTTCACGTTCGAGATCGCCGAAACGAAGGTCGCACAGGTCACCACGTACTCGCAGCAGCACCAGCATCCGCTTCTGTGCACGATGGAAGAGAACTGAAGAAGTGTTAAGCAGCGAACTTGAAATCTGCCTCAACGAGGCATTCCAGTCGGCCCGCGAGGCGCGCCACGAGTTCATGACGGTGGAGCACCTGCTGCTGGCCATCGTCGACACTCCCAAGGTGCGCGAGATCCTGCGGGCCTGCGGCGCGGACGTGGTGCGGCTGCGCAAGGACCTGAAGGATTTCATCGACCAGACCACGCCGCGACTGAAGGACGATGACGATCGCGAAGTGCAGCCGACGCTGGGCTTCCAGCGCGTGTTGCAGCGGGCGGTGTTCCATGTGCAGTCGAGCGGCAAGAAGGAAGTGACCGCGGCCAACGTGCTGGTGGCCATTTTCAGCGAGAAGCATTCCCATGCCGCCTACCTGCTGTCGATGCAGGACGTGGCGCGGCTGGACGTGGTGAATTACATCGCCCACGGCCTGTCGAAGATCGCCGAGGATCGCCCCGACAAGGAAGAGCCGACGCCCGGCACCGAGACCGAGCGCGAGAGCGAAGGCGGCACGGCGCTCGAAAAATACACCACCAACCTGAACAAGCTGGCGAACGAAGGACGCATCGATCCGCTCATCGGGCGCAGCCTGGAGATCGAGCGCACGGTGGAAATCCTGTGCCGGCGCCGCAAGAACAATCCGCTGTACGTCGGCGAAGCCGGCGTCGGCAAGACGGCGCTGGTCGAGGGCCTGGCGCGCATGATCGTCGAAGGCAAGGTGCCCGACGTGCTGGCGGACTGCACGGTGTTCTCGCTCGACATGGGCGCACTGATCGCCGGCACCAAGTACCGCGGCGATTTCGAGAAGCGCCTGAAAGGCGTGATGTCGGAGCTGAAGAAGACGCCGGGCTCGATCCTGTTCATCGACGAGATCCATACCGTGATCGGTGCCGGCGCGGCCTCGGGCGGCGTCATGGACGCCTCCAATCTCATCAAGCCGGCGCTCGCTAACGGCGAGCTGCGCTGCATCGGTTCCACCACGTACAACGAGTACCGCGGCATCTTCGAGAAGGACCACGCGCTGGCGCGGCGTTTCCAGAAGATCGACATCATCGAACCGTCGGTGGCGGAGACGGTGGAGATCCTGCGCGGCCTGCGTCCGCGCTTCGAGGAGCATCACGGCATCAAGTACGCGGACGACGCATTGTCTGCCGCCGCGGAGCTCGCGGCCCGGCACATCAATGACCGGCAGCTGCCGGACAAGGCGATCGACGTCATCGACGAAGCCGGCGCGCGCCTGCGGCTGAAGCCGGAAAGCGAGCGCGAAACGACCGTAACCACGTCGATGATCGAAGACGTGGTGGCGCGCATCGCGCGTATTCCGCCGAAGAGCGTGTCGAAGTCCGATCGCGACGTGCTGAAGAATCTGGAGCGCAACCTCAAGCTGGTCATCTATGGCCAGGACGCAGCCATCGAGTCGCTGGCGGCCTCCATCAAGATGGCGCGCTCGGGCCTGGGCGATCAGCACAAGCCGGTCGGTTCGTTCCTGTTCGCCGGTCCCACCGGCGTCGGCAAGACGGAAGTCACCCGGCAGCTGGCGATCGCGCTCGGCGTCGAGCTGATCCGCTTCGACATGTCCGAATACATGGAGCGCCACACCGTGTCGCGCCTGATCGGCGCGCCTCCCGGCTACGTGGGCTTCGACCAGGGTGGACTGCTGACCGAGGCGATCAACAAGCATCCGCACTCGGTGCTGCTGCTGGACGAAGTCGAGAAGGCGCACCCGGACGTGTTCAACCTGCTGTTGCAGGTGATGGACCATGGCACGCTCACCGACAACAACGGCCGCAAGGCGGATTTCCGCCACGTCATCATCGTGATGACCACCAACGCCGGCGCTTTCGAGATGAACCGGCCGTCGATCGGCTTCACCCCGCAGGATCACACCTCGGACGGCATGGAGGCGATCCGGCGGCTGTTTTCGCCGGAGTTCCGCAACCGCCTGGACGCCATCATCCAGTTCAACGGCTTGGATCCGCGCACCATCCAGCGCGTGGTCGACAAGCTGCTGGTCGAGGTGGAGGCGCAGCTCGAACAGAAGGGCGTGCAGCTACACGTGGACGACGCCGCGCGCGAATGGCTGGCGCAGAAGGGCTACGACCCCAAGATGGGTGCGCGGCCCATGGCCCGAGTCATCCAGGAAGCCATCAAGCGTCCGCTGGCCGAGGAGCTGCTGTTCGGGCGGCTGGCCGGCGGCGGCCACGCCTTCGTGACGGTGGGAACGGAAGACAAGCTGAAGGTGGAGGCTCGCGCGGACAGCGAGCAGCCGCTGTTGGAAAACGGCTAAAGAATTACATTGAGATCAACGGCCGCGGTAAATGATGCGGCCCTTGGTCAGATCGTAAGGCGTGAGCTCCACAGTGACCTGATCGCCGGTGAGGATGCGGATGTAGTTCTTGCGCATCTTTCCCGAGATATGAGCCGTCACGGTGTGGCCGTTGCTGAGTTGGACCCGAAAGGTCGTGTTGGGAAGCGTGTCGACGACACGGCCTTCCATCTGAATTGCGTCCTCTTTCGCCATGCACACTCGCGAGAATTACTCCGGGGCGCGCTCCCGGAAAGCGCGCGAATTGTGCATAAAGGGCGAACCCATTGCAATGAAACCACAGCTACTGGTGTTTTGCCGGCGGCTGCCGTGGCTTCATTCCAACGAAATGACGGGGTTTGAGGCGGGTTGCGACCATGAACCCGGCAGATCGTCCGCCTGCGAATATTCCACCAGCTCGCGAATGAACTGGGCCCGCGGGATCAATTGCGCGCCCAGACTCATCAAGTGGGGTGTCGCCATCTGGCAATCGATCATGTGATAGCCGCGTGCGACCAGCTCGGCGCACAGGCGGCCGAGTGCGATCTTGGAAGCGTCGCGCTCCAGGCTGAACATGGATTCGCCGAAGAACACTCGTCCGACCGCCACTCCGTACAAGCCGCCCACCAGGCGGCCGTTCTGCCAGGTTTCGACACAATGGGCATAGCCCTGCGCGTGCAGCAGGGCGTAGGCGTCCTGCATCTCCGGTGACAGCCAGGTGCCGCCCGGCCGTATCGCGGTGCTGCCGCAGGCATGGATCACGTCGCGGAACGTGGTATCGAAGCGGGTCTCGAAACCCTTGTTGCGCATGCTCTTGGCGAGGCTGCGCGAGGTCTTGAATTCACCCGGAAACAGCACCGCGCGCGGATCGGGGCACCACCACAGAATCGGCTGGCCGTGCGAGTACCAGGGGAAGATTCCGCGCCGGTACGCGGCGATCAGGCGGGCCGGCGACAGATCGCCGCCGGCGGCGAGCAGGCCATCGGGTTCACGCAGGGCGCGGTCCACCGGCGGGAATGCATCCGGCGAATCGTGTTCGGACAACCAGACGATGGAACCACGCAAGCGAACCTCGAAGGCGCCCGGGCTGGAGGCTTCGGACGCGGGTCGGAGTTGGAGAAGCGAACCGTAAGCTACAACGCACTGCCGCCAGTGCCTAGCGCCCGAAAAGGCACTGCCCGCGCTGCCTGCGAACGGCTTCTAGCTCCTTCGGAAGGGCACGTGCTCCTCGACGCTCGAGATGTATTGATCCACGGCGTCGCGCTCCTGCGCAAGATAAGTTTCCACGGCACGGTGAAAGCGCCGATCGGCGAGCCAGTGCGCCGACCAGGTCGCGCTGGGCTCGAAGCCGCGCGCCACCTTGTGCTCGCCCTGGGTGCCGGGCTCGAAGCGCTGCAGCCCTTGTTCGATGCAGTAATCGATGCCCTGGTAGTAGCAGGTCTCGAAGTGCAGGCTGTGAAAGTTTGCGGCAGCGCCCCAATAGCGGCCGTACAGCGTGTCGGAGCTCCTGAAGAAGATCGCTGCCGCGATCGGCTCGCGGCGCAGCACCGCCAGCTTGACCATCACTGCGCCGGGCAGGGCCGTGGCTACTCTCTGGAGGAAACCTGCCGTCAGGTAGTGTTCGTGGCCATGCAACTCGAAGGTGCCGGCGGAGAAGGCGAAGATGACCTTCCACAATTCCGCGCCGATTTCCTCGCCGGCCAGCGTAAGGAAGCTGACGCCGCCTTCCTGCACGCGTCGGCGCTCGCGCAGCGCTTTCTTGCGCTTCTCGGAACGGAAGGCGGCCATGAAATCATCGAAGCTGGCGTAGTCGCGATTGCGCCAATGGAACTGGCAATCCTTGCGCCACACGAACTGGTTGTCGGTGAGCGCCTGACGATCGCGTTCGGTCGTGAACAGGACATGCGCCGAGGAGAGGGAGTTGCGGCGTGTCTGCTCGATCATTGCCGCAGCCAGCTTGCTGCGCATCGCAATTGCATCGATGTGCGGTGCAACCAGGAGCCTGGCGTCGGACGCCGGCGTGAATGGCGTCATGCTGAGCAGCTTGGGGTAATACTCGAGTCCAGCCTGCGCGTAGGCCTTGGCCCAGCTGAAATCGAAGACGAACTCGCCCCAGGAATGCGACTTCAGGTACAGCGGCAGCGCGCCTTGCAGTGCACCGCGCTCGTCTTCGAGCAGGAGGTGATGGGCGGCCCAACCCTTGGATTCACCGACACAGTCTTCCTGTTCCAGCGCCGCGAGAAATTCGTGGCGCAGGAAAGGCGAGCCACCGAGGTCCAGCGCATTCCACTGTGCTGCGGGGACCTCGGTGATGGAGCTCAGTATCCGCGTGGACATGACGCGGCGATGTCGGTGCTTCAGGCCTTGTGCGAGGCGTCCAGCTGGTCCAGGTACTTGTCGGCGTCGAGCGCCGCCATGCAACCGGTACCCGCCGACGTGATCGCCTGGCGATAGACGTGATCGGCCACGTCGCCGGCGGCGAATACGCCGGGCACGCTGGTCTGGGTGGCATTGCCGTTCAGGCCCGAGCGCACTACCAGGTAGCCATTGCGCATTTCCAGCTGGTCGACGAACAGCTGCGTATTGGGCGCATGGCCCACGGCGATGAAGACGCCGGCGACGTCCACGTCCTGCTTGAGCTTGCTGGTGGTTGCGACCACGCGCAGGCCGTTCACGCCGCTATCGTCACCGAGCACTTCGTCGACCTGGTGGTTCCACAGGATCTTGACCTTGCCTTCGCGCTCGCGCTCGAACAGGTGATCCTGCAGGATCTTTTCCGAGCGCAGCGTATCGCGCCGGTGCACCAGCGTGACGTGCGAAGCGATGTTCGCGAGGTACAGCGCTTCCTCGACGGCGGTGTTGCCGCCGCCGACCACCGCGACTTTCTGGTTCTTGAAGAAGAACCCGTCGCAGGTGGCGCAGGCGGAAACGCCGCGGCCGCGGAAATTCTCTTCCGAGGGCAGGCCCAGGTACTTGGCTGTGGCGCCGGTCGCGATGATCAGCGCATCGCAGGTGTAGGCGCCGCGATCGCCTTCCAGATGGAACGGCCGCCGCGACAGGTCCACCTTGTTGATGTGATCGTTCAGGACCTCGGTGTTGAAACGCTCGGCGTGCTGGCGCATGCGCTCCATCAATCCCGGGCCGGTCAGGCCGTGCGGATCGCCCGGCCAGTTGTCGACCTCGGTGGTGGTCATGAGCTGGCCGCCTTCCTCCAGTCCCGTAATCAGCAACGGCTTGCGGTTGGCGCGGGCCGCGTAGACGGCGGCCGCGTAACCCGCAGGGCCGGAGCCCAGGATCAGGACGCGGGAGTGACGGGGAGTGCTCATGTATGATTCACCTCAAGGTTTTCGATGGTCCTTCGCGCCGCGACCAATGCCATGACGCCCGCATCCTTGAAGTTTGGAGCAGGTGCCGGGGCCATGCCGCAGCGGTGGATGGCCAATGGTAAGTAAGTACTGACATCGCGGCAAAATAGACTGC
Source organism: Povalibacter sp. (assembly GCA_035556415.1). Taxonomy (GTDB): domain Bacteria; phylum Pseudomonadota; class Gammaproteobacteria; order Steroidobacterales; family Steroidobacteraceae; genus Steroidobacter. The sequence continues at coordinate 13,118 of DATMEZ010000027.1, read as the reverse complement.
TTCAATACAGACGATTGACGCCGCGTGAGCGCGGCAGCCTTCCGCGGTGACGTCGCGATCGCCGGCAGCCCCTGCAAAGCTCCCTCGGTCCATCGATGAGCCCTGATTAAGGTTGATATATATCAACTGATTACGTGTATATTTTGACGAACAGACGAAAGGTCCGCCGCATTGGCAAGCACAGCTCCCACTCGTAACAGCTCACGCCAGGACAAGGCGCTGGGATCGACCGTCGTGCGATCTCTGCGCGAGGGTGCGCTGTGGGTGTTCGGTGCGCTGGCGCTCATCGTGCTGGCGGCGTTGTTGAGCTACGACCGCAACGATCCGTCGTTCGCCACCACCGGCGAGCCGGGGCCGATCTCGAACGTGATCGGACCGTTCGGCGCGCATCTGTCGGGATTGCTGGTGCTGCTGTTCGGTGCGCCGGCGTTCCTGTTTCCCATCATGATCGGCTTTGCCGGCTGGCTGCTGTATCGGGACCGCAGCAAGGACGATGCGCAGTCGCGGGCGACGCTGGCGTTCCGCAGCGCTGGCTTTCTCATCACGTTGGTCACCAGCTGCGGACTGGCAAGTTTGCATTTCACCGCGCCGAGCTACCCGAGTTCCGCTGGCGGCGTGCTGGGTTCGTTCGCCGGCCATGGCCTGGAGTCGAGCCTGAGCTTTCTCGGCGCGACGTTGCTGCTGCTGGCGTTGTGGCTGGCAGGCGTGTCGCTGTTCGCCGGGGTGTCGTGGATCGAGATCATGGATCGCACCGGTCGCGGCATCCTGCAGGCGTTGGAATGGCTCTCCGCGAAACTCACCAACGCGCGCGAAATCAAAACCGGGCGCGAAGTGAAGCAGGCGCGCAACGAAGTAGTGCGCGAAGAGCAGAAGCGCGTCGCCAGCCGGCCGCCGCCCAGGATCGAGCCGGTGCCGCCCAAGGTCGAAAAGAGCGAGCGTGTCGAGAAGGAGCGTCAGGTGGCGCTGTTCGACAAGCCCACCTCGAAGGAGCTGCCGCCGCTGTCGCTGCTGGACGACCCGCCACCGCAGCAGATGGGCTATTCCGCCGAAGCGCTCGAAGCCATGTCACGGCTGGTGGAATTGAAGCTGCGCGATTTCGGCGTCGAGGCGGAAGTCGTCGAAGTCCATCCGGGTCCGGTCATCACGCGCTTCGAGCTGCGGCTTGCGCCCGGCGTGAAGGTGAGCCAGATCACCAATCTGGCGAAGGATCTGGCGCGTGCGCTGTCGGCGGTGAGCGTGCGCATCGTGGAGATCATTCCGGGCAAGACCACCGTCGGCCTGGAAACACCGAACGAGAAGCGCGAGCTGGTGACCCTGGGCGAGATCATCAAGTCGAAGCCCTACGACGAGATGAACTCTGCGCTGGCGTTGGTGCTCGGCAAGGATATCGGCGGGTTGCCCGTGGTTGCCGATCTGGCGCGCATGCCGCACTTGCTGGTCGGCGGCACCACCGGTTCGGGCAAGTCCACTGCCGTCAACGCGATGGTGCTGTCGCTGCTCTACAAGTCGACCGCCGAGCATGTGCGGATGATCATGATCGATCCGAAGATGCTCGAACTGTCGGTGTACGAGGGCATTCCGCACCTGCTCGCGCCGGTGGTGACGGACATGAAGGAGGCCGCCAACGCGCTGCGCTGGTGTGTCGCCGAAATGGAACGTCGCTATCAGCTGATGGCCGCGCTCGGTGTGCGCAACCTGGCGGGCTTCAATCGCAAGATCAAGGAAGCGCAGGAGGCGGGCACGCCGATCCGCGATCCGCTGCTGCTCAAGCACCTGGGGCCCGAAGGCACGCCGGAGCAGGTGCCGTTGCTGGAACCTTTGCCGTTCATCGTCGTTATCGTCGACGAGTTGGCCGACATGATGATGATCGTCGGCAAGAAGGTCGAAGAGCTGATCGCGCGGCTGGCGCAGAAGGCTCGTGCTTCGGGTATCCACCTGATTCTCGCCACCCAGCGTCCTTCGGTGGACGTCATCACCGGCTTGATCAAGGCGAACATTCCGACGCGTATCGCTTTCCAGGTGTCGGCCAAGGTCGACTCGCGCACCATTCTCGACCAGATGGGCGCCGAGCAGCTGCTGGGGCATGGCGACATGCTGTTCCTGCAGCCCGGCACGTCGGTGCCGGTGCGTGTGCACGGCGCGTTCGTATCGGATTCCGAGGTGCATCGCGTGGTCGGCGCGCTCAAGGGTGCCGGCCCGCCGGCATACGTGCAGGAAATTCTCGAAGGTCCGAGCGGTCCTATTCCAGGACTTCCGGGCGAAGCGCAGGAGGGGGGTGACGGCGATGGCAGCGACGGTGAGCAGGATCCGCTGTACGACCAGGCCGTGCGCATCGTGCTGGAGAGCCGCAAGGCATCCATTTCCGGGGTGCAGCGACGCCTGAAGATCGGTTACAACCGCGCCGCCCGCATGATCGAGACCATGGAATCTGCCGGCCTGGTCGGGCCGCTGCAGTCCAACGGCTCGCGTGAAGTGCTGGCGCCGGCGCCGGCGGAAGATTGAGGAGCATGAAGATCCATTCTCTCGCCACACTCGTGTGCGCCGCGTTGCTGTCGTTGCTGCCTGTGATCGCGCCGGCGGCGGACAAGGCCGGCGACGGTTATGCGCAGGTCGATCGATTCCTCGGCACCCTGCAAGGGCTGCAGGCCGACTTCCAGCAGACGTTGACCGACAGCAAGGGGCAGGTCACCGACCGCTCCAGCGGCACGCTGTCGATCCGCCGTCCGAACCGTTTCCGCTGGGACTATCGTGAGCCGCACCAGCAGCTGATCGTCGCCGATGGCACGCGCATCTGGCTGTACGACAACGACTTGGAGCAGGTCACGGTGCGGCGCATGGACGAATCGCTGTCGGCGACGCCCGCCATGCTGCTCAGCGGCGCGGGGAACCTGGCCGACAATTTCACGGTCACAGACACTTCGCAGGATGCGACCGCGCGCTGGGTCATGATGGAACCCAAGCGCAACGACACCGATTTCAAGTGGGTGCGACTCGGATTCGCCGCGGACACGCTCAAATTCATGCAACTCGCCGACAAGCTGGGCCAGATCACCACCCTCGAATTCAGCAACGTGGAAAAGAATCCACCGCTGGATCCGTCGCGCTTCACCTTCACCGTGCCGCCGGGTGCCGACGTCATCGGTGATGCTTCGCCAGCCGCTGCGCCTGCCCAGACGCGCTGACGCAATGCTGCCCGTACGTCATCCCCGTTGGTGGCTGGTGATCGGCTGGGCGCTGATCCTGACGGCCGTGGTCGTGTGCCTGCTGCCGGGCAAGTCGCTGCCCAATACGGGCATCAACGACAAGTACGAGCACACGATCCTGTATGGCTTCCTGATGGTGTGGTTCGCCGGGCTATACCCGCGTTCGCGCTACATTGTCATCGCCATCGGACTGTTCCTCATGGGCGGCGCCATCGAGTTGGCTCAGGGTGCGATGCACATGGGACGTGAAGCGGATCTGCGTGATGTGGTCGCGAACACCACCGGCATCGTCGTCGGCCTGCTGCTGGCGCTGGCCGGGCTCGGTGGCTGGGCGGAATGGATCGACGGTTGGGCGCGGCCACGTGAACCTTCCAGAAGCACCGACTGACTTCGACCCACGGTCGGGCGGCAACGATCGACCGTTGGACATACACGCGTGAACTCTCCAGACGCACGGATCGACTCCGACGCCCGGCCGCTCGCGGACCGGATGCGTCCGTCCGCGCTCGATGACTACGTGGGGCAGAGCCTCCTGCTCGGGCCCGGCAAGCCTTTGCGTCGCATGCTCGAAGGCGGGCACCTGCATTCGATGATTCTGTGGGGGCCGCCCGGGACGGGCAAGACCACGCTGGCGCGACTGGTGGCGAAGAGCTGCGATGCCGAGTTCATCGCCTTGTCGGCCGTCATGGCCGGCGTGAAGGACATTCGTGCTGCAGCCGAACGAGCGTACGCCGCGCGCCAGGAGTCGGGACGACGCACGGTGCTGTTCCTTGACGAAGTGCATCGCTTCAACAAGGCGCAGCAGGACGCTTTCCTGCCCTGGGTGGAAGATGGCACGCTGGTTTTCATCGGCGCGACCACTGAAAACCCTTCGTTCGAGCTGAACAACGCGTTGCTGTCGCGGGCGCGTGTTTACGTGCTGCGTGCATTGACGTCCGAGGATCTACGTGGCGTCCTGGACCGCGCGCTTCGACTGCTCGATCGGCACGATCTGCAAACGGGCGACAGTGCGCTCAACTTGATTGCCAGCGCGGCCGACGGTGATGCGCGCCGCGCGCTGAACATGTTGGAGCTGGCGATCGATCTCGCTGGCGCCACCGAGCCGCCCAGGATCACCGAGGAGATCGCCGCTGAGGTTGCCAGCGGCAGCCTGCGTCGCTTCGACAAGCAGGGTGAAGCGTTCTACGACCAGATCTCCGCCTTGCACAAGTCGGTGCGTGGCAGCGATCCGGACGCGGCGCTGTACTGGTTTTGCCGCATGCTCGACGGCGGTTGCGATCCGCGCTATCTGGCTCGCCGCGTGCTGCGCATGTCGTTCGAGGACATTGGCTTGGCCGATCCGCGCGGACTGACGATGACCTTGGAAGCCTGCGAGGTTTATGAGCGTCTCGGTAGCCCCGAAGGTGAGCTGGCGATTGCGCAGGCCGTCGTTTTTCTTGCCTGCGCGGCCAAGAGCAACGCGGTGTACGTCGCCTATGCCGAGGCGATGCAGGATGCGAAAAGCCAGGGCTCGCTCGACGTCCCGATGCATCTACGCAATGCGTCGACGCGGCTGATGAAGCAACTCGGATACGGCAAAGGCTACCGCTACGCGCACGATGAACCTGACGCCTATGCGGCCGGGGAGAAGTACTTTCCCGATGAAATGCAGCCGCGCCAGTACTACCGACCCGTGCCGCGGGGCATGGAAATCAAGATCGCAGAGGCGCTGGAGAGAAGGAAAAAGAAGTAGCGCTGCTCGGCCGAAGCGTGCGGCAGGAATCCTCTCGCCAGTGCTCCGTCCCGATATCTGCAGCGGGTCAGCGCGCCATGTCGAGAGGCCTCGGAGCCGCCTGCGCGCTGTTGCTGCGGCTTCGGCTCTGATACCTTGTTCTCCAGTAGTTTTCTACTGAACCACCGTCGTTTACCGTTAGTTCATCCCATGCTCGACCCTCGATTGCTTCGCTCTGATCCGGCTGCGGTCGCGGCCAATCTGGCCCGCCGCGGTTTCACCCTGGACGTCACCCATCTCAATGCGCTGGAAGAGACGCGCAAGAAATGGCAGCTGCGTGTCGACGAACTGCGCAACGAGCGCAATGTGCACGCGAAATCGGTAGGCAAGGCCAAGGCGCAGGGGCAGGACATCGCGCCGCTCCTGAAACAGGTCGAGACGCTGGGCGAGGAGCTGACCAAGGCCGAAGGCGAGCTGTCCGCGGTGCAGGGCGAGCTGGACCAGATCATGCTCGGCATTCCGAACCTGCTCCACGACAGCGTGCCGGACGGACGCGATGAAACAGCGAACGTCGAAATCCGTCGCTGGGGCGAGCCGCGCCAGTTCGATTTCAAGCCGCGCGATCACGTCGAGATCGGCGAGAAGCTCGGGCAGATCGACTTCGCCGCTGCGGGCAAGATCTCCGGAGCCCGCTTTGCCGTGCTGCAAGGGCCGATCGCGCGCCTGCAGCGCGCCCTGATCCAGTTCATGCTCGATCTGCACACCGGCGAGCACGGTTACCGCGAGACCTATGTTCCGTACCTGGTGAACGCCCAGTCGATGACGGGCACCGGCCAGCTGCCGAAATTCGAAGCGGATCTGTTCGCAGTGCAGGGCGAGCACAAGCTGTACCTGATTCCGACTGCCGAAGTGCCGGTCACCAACCTGGTGCGCGACACCATCGTGGAGGCGGCGCAGCTGCCGCTGCGATTCGTGGCGCACACGCCTTGTTTCCGCTCGGAGGCGGGCTCTTATGGCAAGGACACTCGCGGCATGATCCGCCAGCATCAGTTCGAGAAAGTCGAGCTGGTGCACTTGGTGCGCCCGCAGGATTCATATGCGGAGCACGAGCAGCTGACGCGCAATGCCGAGGAAGTGCTCAAGCGTCTGCAGCTGCCTTATCGCGTCGTGGCGTTGTGCGCTGGCGATATCGGCTTCGGGTCGGCGAAAACCTACGACCTGGAAGTGTGGCTGCCTGGCCAGCAGGCATATCGCGAGATTTCCTCCTGCTCGAACTTCGAGGCCTTCCAGGCGCGGCGCATGCAGGCGCGCTGGCGTAACCCGGAAACCGGCAAGCCGGAGCCGCTGCACACGTTGAACGGCTCGGGTCTGGCCGCCGGGCGTGCCTTGGTGGCCGTGCTGGAGAATTACCAGCAGGCGGACGGCAGCGTGATCGTGCCGGAAGTGCTGCGGCCGTACATGGGTGGCGTCGAAGTCATCCGCAACTAGGATGCTCTGATTTACTCGTCACTCCCGCGCAGGCGGGAGTCCACTTTGCCGATTCGGATGGATTCCCGTCCCCGCCTGCGTATTGGCAGGCTCTGCGCGGGAATGACCAGGATAAGCAAATGAGACTTTTCATCGGGGACCGCAGGAAAAGTCGGGAAGACGCTGGCGCTGGGAGAGTCGCCGGCCGCCAGGAAGACGCTGGGCAAAAGAAAAGGGCGCTGAAAACTCAGCGCCCTTTTTTCATTCACGATGCCGCGCCTGGCGGCGCGTGCCGGTCAGTCGTCTCCGGAGACTGCGCCCAGCAGGTGCAGCAGGCTCAGGAACATGTTGTAGATGCTCACGTACAGCGTGACCGTGGCCGTGATGTAGTTGGTCTCGCCGCCGCGCACGATCTCGCTGGTCTGATACAGCATCAATCCGCCGCTCACGATCACGAACAGGCCCGAGACCACCAGCGACAACGTCGGCATGTGGAAGAAGTACGCCACCAGTCCGAGCACGAAGGCGCCGATCGCGCCGACGGCCAGGAAGCCGCCCATGAAGCTGAAATCGCGACCGCTCTTCACGGCGTATGCCGATAGCCCCAGGAAGGCCGCGGCGGTGGCGCCCAGCGCCGTCATCACGACCTGCGAGCCGTTCGGCAGGAACTGCAGGTAGGCGTTCAGGATGGGACCCAGCGTCAGGCCGAGGAAGCCGGTCAGCGCGAAGGTCCACAGGATGCCCCAGCCGCTGTTCTGGGTCTTGTGGACCGCGAACAGCAGGCCGAAGTACACCAGCATGGTGACCAGGCCGAAATGCGGGAAGCCCAGCGCCATCGACACGCCGGCCATGGCGGCACTGAAGGCGAGGGTGGCGCCGAGCAACAGGTAGGTATTGCGGAGAACCTTGTTGGTGGTCAGCGCCGATACCGGGGCGCTGGCGACATGGGCGGGGTAGTTCTGCATTCTCTTAAGGTCTCCGTTGAACGATCCGATGCTGATGGACCGCGGCCGCCGTCGCAAGTTCGCGCCGGGACCGCCGATCGAGCCGTATTCTAACCACAGCGCCGCATCGGCCGTCCACGCTGCGCCCGCCTGTAGTGATCTTGGGATCTCGGTGCAAATCGGAGTGAAATCAAGGGCCGGCTTGTTCCCCGACCGCGGAATAGTGACAATGCGCGCCCGCATGCAGGCCTGCGCCGGGCCACACTTCTGAGGTGGCAGGGCGGTTGGATGCACCGGTCCTGGAATTTACTGTATTGGAAGCGTGGCCGAGCGGTTTAAGGCACCAGTCTTGAAAACTGGCGAGGGGGCAACCCCTCCGTGAGTTCGAATCTCACCGCTTCCGCCATCAAAAGAAGAAAGCCAGTACTGATCTGGCAGCTGCGATTCGCGGCACCAGCGACGCTTCTCGAAGAGATACGAAGGACCGCGAAGGAGGACGGCGTGCGTCCACTTCGCCGTGATTGATTCGACAATGTTACTAGAGAATCCCGGGCCGGCAGGCAACTGGGTCGGGTATTCTCAGCGACGGGTTCGCCGAGCAACGTTCTTGGGCGGTCGGCTCGCAACCCGCACCTGACCTGTCCTGCCATCTGCGAATGGAGCTCCCATCCAAATGAATTCCATCAGGCCGAATTGCAGATCCGCTCGCCGTCTTGCCATGGCGGTTGCCGTTCTTGGGATGTTCGTCACCGCGGCCAACGCCCAGCAACTTCCGGTGCCTTCCGCCGGAGTGGTGCCGGATGTGCCTGGCGCCACCGACAAGCCCGATCCATCCCGCAGCTACCGCCTCGCGTTCGATGTGAAGTCGATGCCCAGTACAGCCGACGCCGTCAGTCCGGCGCTCATGGGGATCGCGCGACTGATCAATACCTATCGGGCTCAGGGCGTGCCTGCCGACCATATCGAGGCGACGGCCGTCTTCCATGGTCCCACGATCGTGCTCGTGACCCGGGACGAAACCTACCGCAACCGCACGGGTGCGAAGGCGAATCCCAATGTCTCCCTGCTCAAGGAATTGGCCGCGGCGGGTGTGAAAATGGTGATCTGCGGAGTTTCGGCGCGGAACCAGAACTATACCGCTGCCGACCTGTTGCCCCAGGCCCATCTGAACCTGTCTGCGACCACCACGTTCATCGACTTGCAGAGCCAGGGCTATGTGAAGGTCGAACGCTGAATCTATTCCCTATCTGGCAACAATGGTGCAGCGTCAATAGGCGGGTGAAGCCATGTGATTGTTGGTGGTGGACTGGTCACTTCCGCGCATAGTCTGCCTTCGCGCAAGTAGTGGGGCGGGAATCGATCCGGTTCAGCAGATGGATTCCCGCCTACGCGGGAGTGACGAGTGAATCCGAAGCGTGCCCAGCGCGTCGTTTCAGATCGGCGCGCCGGGCGGCAGCTTCGCGACATCGGCGCGACGCACGAACGTCCCATCCTGCTGCGCCCGTTCGATCATCGATAGCAGCAGGGCGTAATTTGCCTGTGCCGGGTTGGCCCGCTTCGCCGCGGGCTTCAGCCATTGCTCCAGCTCAGAAGCCACGAGCCGCGCGGCGGCACGCACTTCCGGCGCGGCTGTGTCGCCATAGCCGAGCACCAGCACATGCTCGACAGCGAGCAGATTGACGCGCTGCTGGATCTCTCTGGCGAGGCCCGCTGGCATCGGTGCTTTCACTGTGCCCTCGAGCAGCTCGCTGAATAGTTGGTGAGCGTCGACGATGGCGGTGTTCTCGGCATGCTGCTGTTGCAGGCGTGCGAGGCGTTCCGGAGCGAGCAGGTAGCTCAGGGTGTGTTCGCCGGCTGCCTCGGCCATGGTGACCGGATCGAGCGTTCCGCCGGTTCGTTCTGGTGGGCTTTCGCGTGTGGGATCGAAGGCGAGGGCAGGCGGCGGGATCAGCGCACGGATCGATGCATTGATCGTCAGCACCTCGGGCGAAAGATTCTTCAGCAGCGCAGCGCGCGCTCTCTTCTGTAATTGTGCATCGACAGGTGCGAGCGTCATCGGTTGTGCGTCGCCTTTGACGGCGTAGCTGTAATCGAGGCCGCCGACCAGCTTTGCCACCGCTTCGGTCTGGTAGCGGTGCAGGTAATAGATCGGCACCAGCACGTTGGCGAGCTCGGACATCGGCAGGTCTGCGCGGATGCTGTTGGCGCCGAATTTATCGAGCGCGATTGCGCGCACCGACATCAGGTGATCGAGCTGCGCCACCGGATTCGAGCCGTTGTCCCACAGGTGGGCGGTGCCGCTGGGCGTGGCGATCGAGCGGGCGTCCTGATCCGACAGATACCGCAATCCCTTCGATTGCGCCTCGGCGACCAGAGAGTGCAGGAAGGTTGCCGGGTCGGTACCGGCGTCCGCATAGCCGTAGGCAATTGCGTAACGATCCCACGCACCGATGCCGACGCCATAAGCGTCGCTCAGGTCGAGCGACTTGCCGTCGGCGGCGATGCCGATGCGAGGATGCGGGTAGTCCATCACCGACTCGTGCTCAGTGGTGCTGGCTGCGAAATTGTGCGCCAGCCCGAGTGTGTGGCCGACTTCATGCGCGGAGAGCTGACGCAGACGCGCGAGCGCCATCGGCGTCAGGGAGTCGTTCGCGTTGGTGCGTCCATCAAATGGCGAGGTCAGGCCTTGAGCGATCAAGAGATCCTGACGTACACGCTGCGAGCCGAGGGTGACGTGGCCCTTGATGATCTCTCCGGTGCGCGGATCGACCACCGCGGCTCCGTACGACCAGCCGCGGGTGTTGCGATGGACCCATTGGATGGTGCTGTAGCGAACGTCCATGGGATCGGCGTCGGCCGGCAGCATGCGGACCTGGAAGGCGTCGATGTAACCGAGCGCCTCGAAAGCGGCATTCCACCAGCGGGCGCCGTCCAGCAAAGCGCTGCGCACCGGTTCCGGCGTGCCGGGGTCGAGGTAATAGACGATCGGCTTCACTGCTTCGCTGCGTGCCGCCGTGGGATCTTTCTTCTGCAGGCGATGGCGCGGGATGTAACGGCGCACCAGGCTCTCCTGCAGAGGCTGTGCGTAATCGACGTAGTCAAACGGGAAATAGCCGCTGAACGGATGAAACTGGCGCGGCTCGTAACCGGGCTCGGGCAACTCGATCATCGAGTGGTGCGTGTGCACGCTCACGCTGTAGGGGTCGGGCACGACCGACTTGAGCTCGGCGCCGGGTTCGGTGCCGGTGAACGTGAGCGTCGCTTCCAGCTCGGTGTTCTTGGGAAACGCGCGGGTATTCGGCAGAAAGGGCGCGGAGCGATCTTCCTTGACGGCGTATTTGCCCTGCTTGGTGCCCGCCAGTCGTCCGACGATGTCGTGCACGTCGGACAACAGGAACGGCGTGTAATCGATCACCGCTCGCTGCTGATCCTGCGCCACGACCGGAAAGCCCCACAGCACGGAGGAGGCGAACGCCTGTTGTGCCGATTCGCGCTCGGCATCGCTGTTGCTGACTGCGCGATAGCGCGTATTGAGCTGCCGCAGCAGCACTTTGGCGCCCACGCGCTCGAAGCGGGCGAGCCGCGTGTCGCCCAGCTGACCGCGATCCAGGCCGATGTCGTTCGAGCCGACCCCGTACGGCAGGCTGCTCTGGAAGATGAACTCGCCGCGGTCCGCGGGAATCTCCAGGAACACCTGGCCGGAGGCATCGAGCAGCACCGGGAAATAGCCATCGAGGCGTTGCTTGCCCTTGGCGAAATCGGCGTACGTACCGATTGGAGCGCACAGCGCTATGCCCGGGCAGATCAGGACCAGGAGCAGGGTCAGGATTCGCATCGGCAGACCTTCGTGGCTTTCTTGTTGGTGATCGCCTACATAACGGAAAGCGCCGCATTGCTGCAAGCGAGGCGCTGTTATTCGAGAACGTGGATGGACGCCGAGGGCTCGGGTACTGGATTTCGATGACCGAACCTTTCGAGCCTGTCCAACGATCCAGGGTCCGGCGTGTGTCTCTCGGGAATTTCATGGCCGCGGCCAATAAGCCGACCGCTGTTACGACTTACTGATCGAGAGATGCCGGAACGTTGCCGTTGCAGTTGGAGTGAGCGCATGAATCCCTTTACCGATCCGCAGGCAGTGGCGCGCTATGCCGAAGGACCGCCGCGTCTGGTGCCTGGTTTCGCCGACCTGCAGCGCATGGCGATGCTCCTGATTGCAGAGAAGGTGTCGGAAGATGCCAGGGTGCTGGTACTGGGGGCGGGTGGGGGACTGGAGCTGAAGACGTTCGCCGAAGCGCAGCCGCGCTGGCGATTCGACGGAGTCGATCCGGCCGCCGAGATGCTGAAGCTGGCGCAAGTCACGCTTGGACCGTTGGCTGCGCGGGTGCGTCTGCACCTGGGTTACATCGATGCAGCGCCCGAGGGGCCGTTCGATGCGGCCGCCTGCCTTCTGACACTTCATTTCGTGCCAGTCGCAGAACGTGGGCGCACATTAAGAGAGATCCGGCGCCGGCTGAGGCCCGGTGCGCCCTTCGTCGCTGCACATTTGAGCTTCCCGCAGGGTGAAAAGGAGCGTGCGTTGTGGCTGTCACGCTATGCGGCTTTCGCGGTTGCTTCCGGTGTCGAGCCGGCAAAGGCCGAGGGTGCGAGCGCTGCCATCGGGGCACAATTGCCCATCCTTGCGCCCGAGCGAGAAGAAGCGCTGCTGCGCGATGCCGGTTTCTCGAGCGTCAGTCTCTATCTATGCCGGATTCGCATTCCGCGGTTGGGTGGGATACGCCGACGGCTAGGACAGTCGCTTTCCCGGGCACCGGCCAGATGGCGTCCGGTGCGATTTCGGCTCATCGCCGCGGCTTTCCGGCCGCTTCGGAAGGCAATGCTATGATGGCTCGATGAATCGCGATCTGGACAAGCTGCGGCGCCGGCCGTTCTTTTTCCCGCTGGTGTTCCCGTTGCTGGTGTTCATCGCCGTGGTGGCGCTGGGGGCGTGGCTGTTCGATGCCCGTGCGACGACGGTCGTCATCGTCGTCCGTCACGCGGAGTCGGAGGTCGGGACCGATCCGGATCCAGGACTGAGCGTCGATGGCCGTGAGCGCGCGGCTCGGCTTGCCAAGACGCTGTCGCAGGCCCGCCCGGTGCGTGGCGTGGATGCGATTTTCTCGTCCGAGTTCAAGCGCACCCAGCAGACTGTCACGCCGCTGTCAGAAACCCTGGCGCTGCCGGTGAACGTGGTGCCTTCGGAAAGCTGGAGCGAGCTGCCGCGCAAGATATTGCGCGGGCATCGCGGCGAATACGTCCTGGTGGCGGGCAATTCGAATACGGTCACGGCGCTGGTCGAGGCGCTGAGCGGTGAAAAGGTCACCTTGCGCGAAGATGAATACGACGCGATGTTCATCGTGTTCGTGCCGCAGATCTCCAAGACCAAGGTGCTGCGCATTCGCTATTGAAAGGCCGGGGCGAAGCGGCGTGGTCGTCGGCAGCGTCTTGTCCGTCGTCGTCTGGCAGCCCATCCGAAGGCTAGGTCATTCATTCCAGCCGAGGCTTGCAGCCCGCGCGAGACAGGACGTCACACCCGCCGAATCAATCGCCTCGAACGTCGCACCGGCACTTCCTGGGACGGGCGCTTCAAATGCAGTCCGATCGAGAGCGATCGTTACCTCCTCGCATGTACGCGCTACGTTGACCTCAATCCCGTTCTCGCTCGCATGGTCGCACTGCCCGAGAGCTACCCATGGTCCAGCTATCGAGCACGCATCGGCCTTGCGGATTGCGATTGGCTCGACCCGGACCCGTGCT
>DATMEZ010000026.1:0-1507 GCA_035556415.1 Povalibacter sp. | reverse complement strand
GCCTCGGTCGAGCGCTCGCGATCCGTGTCCTCGACGCGCAGCACGAAAGTGCCGTCGTGACGTCGGGCATAGAGCCAGGAGAACAACGCGGTACGCACACCGCCGATGTGCAGCAATCCGGTGGGGCTGGGAGCGAAGCGCGTGCGAATGGACATGCTTTGAATTCTTCTACGCTCCTTCCGAAGGAGATCCTTCCGGAAGCAGGTAGCCAAATCTAATGTTGATGGGGGTAGAGCGAACCCTACCCTGCCGTGAAAGTGCCCCTGACGGTCCCTGGAGTCAATCCACGGGGCTGCGAGGTTCGGTCAGCCCTCGGAATTCAGTCATTTGCTGAATGCAGCATCCGGGACGCAGAATCGCGACGGCAGGGGTGCGCGATCATAGCGGAAGCAGGTCATCGGAAGAAACGGCATTGAGGTGGTACGCCGCATTCGCGAGCTTCAAGGGTGCGCAACGCTCCGCTGACGCCCACTCGCCATGGAACGAACCACGGCGTCGCGAATTGGTCTGACAAGAAACCCGCTCCTGCTGACGCGTACGCCGTGCTCGCACTGACAGTCAAACCAGGAATCGCCCACTCCGGCTCGCTCGATCATGTTGCGGAACCAGACGCGCAGCGAGGCGCCGTCCTGGTCCGAACGCTGGCCGTAGGTATCTGCGGAACCGATCGGGAAATCCTCTGCGGCGCGTACGGTCGTGCGAGCCCAGGCCATGAACGACTGATCCTGGGCCATGAATCGCTCGGCGAAGTCCAGCAAGCGCCGTCCGGGTGTGGCCTGAAGTCCGGTGACCTGGTGGTCGGCATCGTACGCCGGCCCGATCCCGTGCCCTGCGAGGCGTGCCGCCAGGGCGAATGGGACATGTGCCGCAATGGCCAGTACACCGAGCATGGCATCAAGGAGCTGGATGGCTTCTGCGCCGAGCGCTTCCGCAGTGAGCCGCAATACCTGGTGCCGATCGATCCGCGGCTGCGCTACACCGGTGTGTTGCTCGAACCCACCAGCGTCGTTGCCAAGGCCTGGGATCACATCGAGCGCATCGGTCAGCGCACCCGCAGCTGGCAGGCTCGCCGGGCGCTGGTCATGGGCGCCGGACCGGTCGGCCTGCTCGCAGCGTTGCTGGCGCGGCAGCACGGCTGCGAGCTGCATGTCTACGACCACAATCGCGATGGCCTCAAGCAGGCGCTGGTCGAGCGCCTCGGCGGCCGGTATCACTGCGAGTCGCTCGAAGCCGCCACGGCGCTGTCGCCGGACGTCATCATCGAGTGCACGGGTGCTTCTGAAGTCGTGGCCACCTGCATCTCCCGCAACGCTGCAGGCAGTATCGTCTGCCTCGCCGGCTTGTCCTCCGGCGCGCATCGGATCTCTTACGATTTCACCGCTCTCAATCGCTCCATGGTGCTGGAGAACGATGTGGTGTTCGGCAGCGTGAATGCAAATCGACGTCACTACGAGGCCGCCGCCGCCGCTTTGGTACGGGCCGATGCAGATTGGCTGCGCTCGTTGAT
>DATMEZ010000025.1:0-36028 GCA_035556415.1 Povalibacter sp. | reverse complement strand
CTCTCGATGGGCTGCCCCACCAGTTCCTGGATCAGATCGATGTCGTGGATCATCAGGTCGAGCACCACGCTCACATCGGTGCCGCGTTGCTTGAAGGGCGCCAGCCGGTGCGACTCCACGAAGCGCGGTGTCCGCAGCTTGCCGACTGCAGCCACGATGGCCGGATTGAACCGCTCCAGGTGCCCTACCTGCAGCACACAGCCACGGCGCTGCGCAATCGAGACCATCTCGCGCGCCTGCGCCGCCGTAGTGGCGATGGGCTTCTCGACCAACACATGGATGCCGCGCTCCAGCGCCTCGCAGGCAATCGCGTGGTGCAGCGGCGTCGGCACCGCAATGCTGATGGCCGAGACCCGGTCGAGAACGGCCCGATAGTCGGTCGCCGCTTCGACGCCGAGTTCGGCGCCGACTTGCTGCGCGGCTTGCGCATTCGCGTCCACCACCGCTACCAGCTTGGAGCCTTCGAGCTGAGCGTATTTCTGCGCGTGAAAGCGCCCCAGATAGCCCACGCCGATCACGGCTGTTGCGATCGACTGCGACGGGTTCACCATGCCTCACCTTCCGGGTTCAACCTGAGCCAGGTGGCGATGATAGGATGCCGCGCCCACGCAAGCAGCTTTGAAGTCATGAGCCATACTCCGCACCGCCTGCGTTTCGAACTGATCCTCGGCAGCCTGCTGCTGGGCTTCGGGCTGTTCGCCCTGCCGGGAATCATCTATTGGGTCGGCACCCACCTGCTGGGACCGTACAAGGAGGCGGCCAGTGCCGGCACTTTCTACGGCGACATTTTCGGCGACCTGGCCACCGGTTCGCCACGGGCCTGGGCGTTGGTGCTGGGGCCGCTGCTGATCGTTTCGCTGCTGCGCCTGATCTTCCTGCGCCGCGCGGCCCCGGAAGCTGAAGATGATGTGAGACCACAGCCTCGCGCCGCGGAATCGGAACAGCGCCGACGCGAACCACGCGTCTCCGAGCAGGAGCAGCGACGCCGGGAACCGCGCGTCACACTCGATTGAAAGTGGAAGAAATTTCGACACAGCACAAAGAGTGTCGGAATGCACGTGATCCAGATCACAGTTTGCGCAAGCCACCCGTGTCGCCGTGGGAACCCCATGTAAGCTCCCGCATCACAGCAAACCGATCCAATAGATTTTCTCGGGAAGCAACGTATGTGGTTCGCTCGTTTGTTCGGCGGACGCAATGACCGAAGCGCCGAAGAAGAGCCCCGTGCGAGACCGGCCCCTGGGCCGGCCGCCAAAGCTCCAGCCGCCCCGGCCAAGCGCCCGCAATCGCGGCTGACTCTCCAGCCGAGCCTGACCGAAGCCAAGCGCAAGGGCTTCGATCCCTACAACAGCGGCTCGTTCGAGCGCTACAACGCCTGGGAGCGTACTGGCCGTCGCTGAATTGCCTACCGCGGCGCGCTTCATTGACCCCGGCACGGCGCACCGCGTAGGCTCGCCTGCATTGGCTATCAGCGTTTCACCCCTTACTGCCCTACCCCATTTCCTTTTGGGGATTTCCCTCATGTCCCGGCCTTCACCGGGGCCAGTACAAGATGCCTGTGATGATGACGCTGACCCACATGGCCGCCTGCGCCCACCCGCGCCATTTCAGGCCCTTGAGCGTTCCCAGCAGGCTGAGGCCGGAAATCGCCGCCAGCGCCGCGAACAGCGCGCTCGAGCGCAGCAGCGGCCCCATTTCCTCGGCCAGCTGCGGGTGCTGGCCCTGCAAGACCAGGTAAATGACCACCACCGAGCACAAGCCGAAGGTGATCGCGGTCGCCGAGCCGAAAAGAATGGCGTTCAGTACGGCAAGTGGCCGCATTTATGTTGACTCCCGTAACATGGGGCCCAAGGCTATCGAAGGCCTAAGGTTCGACTGATCGAGGATCTGTAACAGTGTATCAGCTGCCCTCCCGTGAGCCCGCCCGTCCGCGACGCTTCAGTCTGCTGTTCAGCTTGCCGGCGCTGCTCATCGCCTGCGCGCTGCTGGCCGGCACCGCGCAGACGCCGGTGGCCAACGCCATCGCCACCGCCTCGACCCAGGACTTAAGCCCCACCGAGCGCCAGCGCCGGGTGAGCAAGCTGGTAAGCAACGTCATCGAGCGCTCGCATTATCGCCAGTCGCCGATCAACGATCCGGTCTCCTCGCTGGTGCTGGACCGCTTCATCGAGCAGCTCGACGGCTCGCACAGCTATTTCCTGGCCGGCGACATCGCCGAATTCGAGCGCTACCGCTACCAGCTCGACGACGCCGTGGTCGCCGGCAAGCTCGAACCGGTGTTCGCCATCTTCAACCGCTTCCAGCAGCGCAACCGCGAGCGCATCGCCTACGCGATGGAACTGCTCAAGACCGAACCGGACTTCAGCGTCGACGAATCTTTCGAGTTCGATCGCACCAAGGCGCCGTGGGCCAAGACCACGGCCGAACTGAACGAGATCTGGCGCCAGCGGGTGAAGAACGACGCGGTGTCGTTGATGCTGACCGAGAAACCCTGGACCGAGACACACGAGGTGCTGCAGAAGCGCTATGAACGCGTGTTGAAGCGCACCGAGCAGGTCACCAGCGACGACATCTTCGAAGTCTTCATGAACGCGTTTGCGCACGTGTTCGACCCGCACTCCAGCTACTTCTCGCCGCGCAATTCCGAGGAGTACAAGATCCAGATGAGCCTGTCGTACGAAGGCATCGGCGCCTCGCTGCAGCTGGTCGACGACTACGTGACCGTACTCAACATCCTGCCCGGCGGCCCAGCCGCCGCCAACGGCCAGCTCAATGCCAATGACCGCATCATCGCGGTCGGCGAGGGCAAGAGCGGCAAGCTGGTCGACGTCATCGGCTGGCGGCTCGACGACGTGGTGCAGCTGATCCGCGGCAAGATCAACACCGTGGTGCATCTGCAGATCCTGCCGGCCGGCGCTGCGCCGGGCTCGCAGGAGAAGCACCTGCTGCTGACCCGCAACAAGGTGACGCTGGAAAGCCAGGCGTCCCAGAAGCAGGTGCGCAAGATCCAGCGCGGCGATCGCGAGATGACCATCGGCATCATCAACGTGCCGAGCTTCTACCAGGATTTCGAGGCCAAGGCGGCCGGCGAGAAGGACTATCGCAGCACCACGCGCGACGTGCGCAAGCTGATCGAAGAGCTCAAGACCGAGCACATGGATGCGCTGGTGATGGACCTGCGCGGCAACGGCGGCGGCCATCTGACGGAAGCCACGGCCCTGTCGGGCCTGTTCATTCCCGGCGGCCCGATCGTGCAGCTGCGCGAGACCGGCGGCCGCGTGGAAGTACTGGACGATCCGGAACCGACCATCGCCTGGGACGGTCCGATGATCGTGCTGGTGGACCGCTTCAGCGCCTCGGCGTCGGAGATCTTCGCCGCCGCCATCCAGGACTACGGCCGCGGCCTGGTCGTCGGCCAGCAGACCTACGGCAAGGGCTCGGTGCAGAACCTGTATCCGCTCGACCGTTACGCGCTCGGCCCCGATCCGGGCTTCGGCCAGCTCACCGTGACCATCGGCAAGTACTACCGCGTCACCGGCGAGAGCACGCAGCACCGCGGCGTGCAGCCGGACATCTCCATGCCGACAGCCATCAGCACCGAGGAAGTCGGCGAGAGCACGCGCGAGAGCGCCCTGCCCTGGGACCGCATCCGCCCGGTCAATTTCGGCAAGGAGACCCAGCTCAACCAGGAAGTGGCCGAGCTGACGCAGGCTCATGAGAAGCGCATCTCGCAGGATCCGGATTTCCGCTCGCTGCTGGGTGACCTGGATGCGTTCGAGAAGGTGCGCACCCAGAAGAAGGTGTCGCTCAATCTCAAGACCCGCATGGCCGAACGTGAGCAGATCGAGCACGAGCGGCTGGCCCGCGAGAACGCACGTCGCGCCGCGCACGGCCTACCGGCGCTGGCCAAGCTGGCGGATGCGAACAACGCGGATCAGCCGGACCCGCTGCTGGCGGAAACAGCCGAGATCGCCGCCGACATGAGCGGGATGAACAATCAGTACCTGTCGAAGCTCAAGGCGGCCGAAGGCGCGAGCGCGACCACGCCCTGACGCAATGGCGAGCAGACGACTACTGGAGCAACGCCTGGTACAGGTCCCAGTAGTCGTCCACCAGGACATGGATGCCGGTGCGATGGATGCTCTGCAGGCTTGAGACGAATGCTGCCGGCAATCCCAGCGCGTCGATCGAATCGGTGAGCGGCACACTATCGGCATCGCTACGGTAGCGGGCCCGGGAACGCAGCGCATCGGTCCGCTGTTTCAGGCCGCTGAGCACCTCGCTCTCTCTGTCCAGCATCTCGTTGGCTTCACTCAGCAGCGCCGTCAACCGCACGCAGTCATCACGGCTGCCATAGCGAACGTCGAATACCTGCTTGGCAGTGGTTTCCTTGGCCAGCAGCGCCAGCCCGCCGTTCGACAACTGGCTGGCCAGTTGCTGTGCGTAAGCGATCACCGCGGTGTTGACGATGCGCCGACCTTTCACCGAGATGCCCGGGAAAGCCGGTGGCGCCCGGCTCTCCACCTCGGCCCGATCATCGGAAAGATCCGTCACCTGGGTCGCCGCAATGTCCCAGCTCGATTGCACGCGCTGCAGTTCCTCGGTCAACTTGCGGCGACCAAAGTAATTCCAGAAACCGCGCAACGACGCCAGCTGTTCTTCCGTGTGCCTGACCTGTGTCTGGAGCAAATCCGCTTCGGCGCGTATTTGCGCCAGGCGCCGGTCGAGTTCGGCAGTCTGCCTGCGCCGCGCCTGGTTGAACTCGAGCAGCTGTCGGCGCCGCTCGCGATCTTGCTGCTGTTGCCCCAGCTGCTGCGCGAATCGCTCCACCTTGAGCGCACAGGCATGCCACAAAGCGCGCAGCTGGAAGTACACCAGTGCATGACTGGCAGCGTCGGCGTCTCCCAGGTAGCGTTCGAGTTCTTCGAGTTGTTCGCGCGCACGGATCGCAGCGCCTTCCTGCTTCTTCAACTGCTCCAGCAGCGAGTAACGCTCATCCTGCAACCGTCCGAGCTCTTTCTTGAGTTCGGCACGATTCCAGTAGAGCTGCAGCAGCCGCTCGTCGTCGACGGGTTGGCGGCTTGCCGGCAGCAGCTGGCGCAGATTTCCCAGCCGGTCAGAGATACCCACGTAATTCGTGCGGACTTGTTGCGGGCGCGTCGTTCTGGAGTCAGGCGAAACGGTGGCCGCGCTCGACGCAATAGTCGAGCCACTTGTTCAACATGACGTTGCGCAACCAGCGATCACCCAGTTCGCGCGCCAGTTCGGAGCGGATCGATTCGAGCATGCAATGGCGGTGCCAGCGAGCACAGGACTGGACTTCGGCCAGCCGCGCATCGTGGTACACGCGGATCTGCAGATCGGGATCGGTAGCCGGGGCGTGCTCACCACCGAACACGTAGGTCAGCAGCAACGTCGTCGTATAGCGACTGCGATCCTCGACGGTGAGCTGCAGCGGGCAATCGCCCTCGACCTTGGACACCGCCGTATCCGACACGCTGGCCAGATCCTTGATGAGCCAACCCAGGCGGATGTAATTGCTTTCGTACAGCGACATCAGACTGACGAAGCTCGCGGGCCGCGAGCGCCAGCTTACCGCGCAGTCGGTGTCTGTCTGTAACTCGGCGGCGATCATGGTCCGAATATAGCACAGCAGATTTGCGTGTCTGCCCGCCCGGGGCGCATGCGCTGCATGCTGTCTGAGATCTGCGTCACGGACGCAAGCGTCGCTCCACGCCGGTCTTGTCGAGAATGCGACTGGCGATCTCTTCGATGGAGCATTCGGTGGTACTGATGAAGGGAATGCCGTAGCGGTGGAAGATGCCTTCGGCGGCACGCAGCTCGTAGTCGACCTGCGCCGGCGAGGAGTAGCGGCTGTTGGGCCGACGCTCGTTGCGGATCTGTTGCAAGCGCTCCGGCTCGATGGTGAGGCCGTAGAGCTTGCGCTCGTATTTCACCAACGTCTTGGGCAACCGGCCGGTTTCGAATTCCTCGTCCGCGAACGGATAATTGGCGGCGAAAATCCCGTACTGCAGCGCCATGTACAAGCAGGTGGGCGTTTTCCCCGAACGCGACACGCCCACCAGGATCAGGTCGGCGCGATCGTAATCGTGCGCGATCGCGCCGTCGTCGTTGGCCAGCGCGAAGTTGGTGGCGTTGATGCGCAGGGTGTAGGCGCCGATGTCCTGCATGCCGTGCGCCCGGCCCTGGGTCCGTGATGATTTCGCCTTCAGTTCCTGCTCCAGCGGATTCAAGAACGCATCGAAGAAATCCAGGAACAGACCATTGGCGCGACGGATGATCTCGCGCAGGTCCTCCTGCACCAAAGTGCTGAAAATCACGGGCCGCACGCCCTCCACCTCGCCGGTGGCATTGATCCGGCGGACCGCTTCTTCCGCCTTGTCAATGGTGGAGATAAATGGCAGAGTCACCTGTCTGAATGCCTGCCCGTCAAACTGCGTCAGCAGGCTGTGACCCATCGTCTCGGCGGTCACACCCGTCTGGTCAGACACGAAAAAAACGGTTCGCCGTTCCATTGAATCCCGGTTTCTTGAATTGCCGGTGCCCTTGAGCCGCTCGGCCAAGTAAAATCGTTCGATCACAGTGTTTCACCCTATCCCGGCCTAGATCAAGAGGACCTGCCTTGACCGCGTATATCCTGCCCTTCGAAAAAGTCGGCCGACACGACGTAGACACGGTCGGCGGCAAGAACTCGTCCCTGGGCGAGATGATCAGCCACCTGGCCAAGATGGGTGTGTCGGTACCCGGTGGCTTCGCGACCACGGCACAGGCTTATCGCGACTTCCTCGCACACGAAGGGCTCGCCACGCGCATCTCGCAGGCGCTCGCCAAGCTCGACGTGGACGACGTCGAGAAACTCACCGAAGTCGGCGCACAGATCCGCGGCTGGATCCTGGCGACGCCGTTCCCGGCCAAGCTCGAAAATGAAATCCTGGATGCCTTCGCGGCCATGAGCGGCGGACGCGACATCGCAGTCGCCGTGCGTTCCTCGGCCACCGCCGAAGACCTGCCGGATGCCTCCTTCGCCGGTCAGCAGGAAACTTTCCTGAACGTGCGCGGGCCCGAAGCACTGCTCAAGTGCGTGCACGAAGTATTCGCCTCGCTGTTCAACGATCGCGCCATCGCCTATCGCGTGCATCAAGGTTTCGCACACGACCAGGTCGCCTTGTCCGCGGGCATCCAGTACATGGTCCGCTCCGACGTCGGCGCCAGCGGCGTAATGTTCACCCTGGACACGGACTCGGGCTTCCGCAACGTGGTGTTCATCACCGCTTCCTACGGCTTGGGCGAAACCGTCGTGCAGGGCGCCGTGAATCCGGACGAGTTCTACGTCTACAAGCAGGCGCTGCGCGCCGGCAAGGCGCCGATCCTTCGGCGCACCATGGGTGCAAAAGCGATCAAGATGGTTTACGGCGATGCCAACAGCGCGGCACGCACCGTCACGGTCGACGTGCCTGCCGACGAGCGCAGGCGCTTCTCGATCAGCGATGCCGACATCCTCGAGCTCTCCAAGCAGGCGCTCATCATCGAAGAGCACTACGGCTGCCCGATGGACATCGAATGGGGCAAGGACGGCGAGACCGGCAAGATCTACATCCTGCAGGCGCGTCCTGAAACCGTGCAGAGCCGCGCCGGCCGCACGCTGCAGCGTTTCGCGCTGAAGGGCAAGAAGTCCAGCGTCATCGCCAGCGGCCGTTCCATCGGCCAGCGCATTGGCGCGGGCCCGGCACGCATCATTCGCGACGTGAAGGAAATGACGCGCGTGCAGAGCGGCGACGTGCTGGTCGCCGACATGACGGACCCGGACTGGGAGCCAGTCATGAAGCGCGCCTCTGCCATCGTGACCAATCGCGGTGGACGCACTTGTCACGCAGCCATCATCGCGCGTGAGCTCGGCATTCCCGCGGTAGTCGGCTGCGGCGATGCCACCGAGACGATTCGTGAAGGCGCCGGCGTTACCGTCTCCTGCGCCGAAGGCGACACCGGTTACGTCTACGACGGCGAGCTGCCATTCGAGCAGAAGGAAATCGAGCTCGACGCCCTGCCCCCCATCCCGACCAAGATCATGATGAACGTGGGCAACCCGGACCGCGCCTTCGACTTCGCCAGCATTCCGAACAGGGGTGTCGGCCTGGCGCGCCTGGAGTTCATCATCAATCGCATGATCGGCGTGCATCCGCGTGCGCTGCTCGAATTCGACCAGCTGTCGCAGGAGCTGCAGGCCACCATCCGGCGCCAGATGGCCGGCTACCAGGACCCGGTCTCGTTCTACATCGACAAGATCTGCGAAGGCGTCGGCACCATCGCCGCGGCGTTCGCGCCCGAGCCGGTGATCGTGCGCCTGTCGGACTTCAAGTCGAACGAATACGCCAACCTCATCGGCGGCCGCCAGTACGAGCCGCACGAAGAGAACCCGATGATCGGCTTCCGCGGCGCTTCACGTTACGTCGACGAGACTTTCCGTCCCTGCTTCGAGCTCGAATGCCGCGCCCTGAAGCGCGTGCGTGAAGAGATGGGGCTGACCAACGTGCAGGTCATGGTGCCGTTCGTGCGCACGCTGAAGGAAGCCGAACAGGTCACCACCCTGCTTGCGGCCAATGGCCTGAAGCGCGGCGAGAACGGCCTGAAGGTCATCATGATGTGCGAGCTGCCGACCAACGCGCTGCTCGCCGATCGTTACCTGCAGTACTTCGACGGCATGTCCATCGGCTCCAACGACATGACCCAGCTGACGCTGGGTCTGGACCGCGACTCGGCCATCATCGCCAAGCTGTTCGACGAACGCGACGATGCGGTGAAGGCCCTGCTCGGCATGGCCATCAGCGCCTGCCGCAAGGCCGGCAAGTACATCGGCATCTGCGGCCAGGGTCCTTCGGATCACCCCGACCTGGCGCGCTGGCTGCTCGAACAGGGTATCGAGAGCATGTCGCTGAATCCGGACTCGGTGATCGAAACCTGGCTATTCCTGGCCGGCAACAAAGCACAGTAAGCGATTGTTGGCTGGCATTGCGTGGTCCTCCACCAATGCCAGCCCGCAGCGACGCCCCAGGGCGAGCAAAGCCCGGTCGTCGCGGATGCCCATCGCCGGATCACGCGAGCGCAGCATCGCATCGAAGGCGCGGTTGGATTCGCTGGTGAATTCACCGTCGCGGTTGAACGGCCCGTAGAGATAGAACCGGCCGCCAGCTGCGAGCCGCGCGCCAACGCCCGCAAACATCGCCTCCACTGCCGGCCAGCCCATGATGTGCGACGTGTTGGCGCTGAACGCATGGTCGGCTTTTGCGACCGGCCAGGTCGCATCGAGCACATCCAGCTGCAGCGGCCCGCGCAGATTGAGCAGCGCCGCCTCGTCGAACCACTGCCGGATTGCCGGCAGATTCTCCTCGCGATCGGTCGCCACCCAGGTGAGATGCGGCAAGTGCCGCGCGAAATGCACCGCGTGCTGGCCGGTGCCCGAGCCGATCTCCAGTACCGTGGCCGGCTCGAGCAGCGCATGCTGCAGGACTTTGAGGATCGGCTCCTTGTTGCGCTCGCAGGCCTCGGAGAACGGCTTCATGACACCCGCAGGAAGGTCGACCGGTAGTGCGCCAGCTCGCGGATGGAATCGCGGATGTCATCCATTGCCAGATGCGTGGAGGACTTCTGGAAGCCCGAGTACGCCTCCGGCGCCCAGCGCTTCGCCAGCTCCTTGAGCGTGCTGACGTCCAGGTTCCGATAGTGGAAATAGCGTTCCAGATCCTTCATCTCGCGCGCCAGGAAGCGCCGGTCCTGGCAAATGCTGTTGCCGCACATGGGCGACAGGCCCGGCTCGATCCAACGGCTCAGGAAATCGATGGTCTGGCGCTCGGCTTGGGCTACCGTGATCTTGCTGGCACGCACGCGCGCAGCCAGGCCGGAAGAACCATGCTGGCGGCGGTTCCAATCGTCCATGGCATCGAGCACGGCGTCGGACTGATGAATGGCAAGCACCGGCCCCTCGGCCAGGGTGTTCAGGTGCTTGTCGGTCACCACGGTGGCGATTTCGATGATGTGATCGGTATCGGGCTTCAGGCCCGTCATTTCCAGATCGATCCAGATGAGTCGTGTCGGGTCCCGGTCGCTCACTCGTAAAGCCCTTTGGTTGCTGTGCTGACGGCGTTGCCCATCATAACAGCAGCCGCTAAGCTCGCTTGGATGCACTGGTTTGCAACGCTTTTCGTCGTACTCCTCCTCGCCTCCACCGCGCTGCGCAGCTGGCTGAACCAGCGGCAGATCGCGGCTGTCGGCGCGCATCGCAACCGCGTACCTGAGGCCTTCGCGTCCCAGGTGGATCTGGACTCCCACCGCAAAGCCGCGGATTACACCGTCTCGCTGGCGCGGCTCAATCGCTGGGACATTCTCCTCGATGCAGTCGTGGTGCTGCTGCTGACGCTCGGCGGCGGCATCGACGCGGTCGACCGCGCATGGCGCGCGGCAAGCCTCTCAGCGGCGTGGCACGGAACCGCGGTCGTCCTGTCGACACTGCTGCTGATGTCGGCGCTCAGCCTGCCCTTGTCGGTCTACCGCACCTTCGGCGTCGAGGCCCGCTTCGGCTTCAACCGCATGACGCCGGGCCTGTACCTGGCCGATCTGCTGAAGAGCCTGGGCCTGACCTTGCTGCTGGGCGGTCCGCTGGTCTTCATCCTCCTGTTTTTGATGCAGCGCGCCGGTAACCTGTGGTGGCTGTACGCCTGGTTCGTCTGGCTGGCCTTCACGCTGTTGATCACCTGGGCCTGGCCGACGATCTTCGCCCCGCTGTTCAACAAGTTCACGCCGCTGGCGGACGAGTCGCTCAAGTCGCGCACCGAAGCCCTGCTGGCCCGTTGCGGCTTCTCGTCCAAGGGCGTGTTCGTGATGGACGGCTCGCGCCGTTCGGTTCATGGCAATGCCTATTTCACCGGCGTCGGCCGCAACAAGCGCATCGTGTTCTTCGACACACTCATCGAGCGGCTCCAGGCCCCGGAGATCGAAGCGGTACTGGCGCACGAGCTCGGGCATTTCCGCCTGCATCATGTGCGCTCGCGGCTGCTGCTCACGTTCGCCTTCAGCCTGGGCGGACTTGCGCTGCTGGGCGCACTCGCGGCATGGCCGCAGTTTTATAGTTCCCTCGGCGTCACCCAGCCGTCGGCGCACGCGGCTTTGCTGCTCTTCATGGTGGTGCTGCCGGCATTCACCTTCTTCCTTACCCCCATCGGCGCCTGGTGGTCGCGCAAGCACGAATTCGAGGCCGACGAGTTCGCAGCGAAATTCGCCAATGCAGGCGAGCTGGCACAGGCGCTGGTCAAGCTCTACCGCGACAACGCAACGACGCTGACGCCCGATCCGCTGCATTCGACGTTCTACGATTCACACCCGCCGGCCCTGATCCGCATCGCGCGCCTGCAACAGCTGGCGACGCGCAGCCTGTGAGCACTGCTACATGAGTCTGATCAACGCGCCGGTCGAATTTCCTGCGCGCGTTATCGAATCGTTCGGTCGTCGCGCCATCGTGCAAACCACCGACGGCGAGCGCTTTGCCGCCGAGCTGTTCGGCAAGCGCCTGACGATCGTCTGCGGCGATACGGTGCAGGTACGGCTGCCGCGCCCCGTCGCCGCTGCTTCCGGAGATGCACCACGCATCATTTCGGTCGAACCGCGCCGAACCTTGTTCGAGCGCACCGACAGCCGCGGCCGGACCGAACCGCTGGCCGCGAATCTCACCTTGCTCGCGGTCGTCGTCGCGCCCGAGCCCGAACCCGATCCGTTCATGGTGGATCGCTATCTGGCCGGGGCGGCTTACGCCAACGTCCTCGGCGCCCTCATCGTCAACAAATGCGATCTGGCGACACCTGCCGCCTTCGAGGCGATGGTCGCGGAGTATCGTCAGGCAGGTTATCCCGTGCTGACGCTGTCGGCACTGCGCAACCAGGCGATCGACGAAGTTCGCGAGCTGGTGCGCGGCCAGACGACGATGCTCGCCGGTCAATCCGGTGTCGGTAAATCCACGCTCACCAATGCGCTGGTGCCGCAATCCGAACGTCTCACCCGAACGTTGTCGGACTCCACGGGCGAAGGTCGTCACACCACCGTATCGACGGCGCTGTTCCGCATTCCCGGCGGCGGTGAGCTGATCGACTCACCGGGCGTACGCGACTACGCACCGGCGCTGATCGACGATGCCAACGTGCAGGTCGGCTGGCCGGAAATTCTGGTGCTGGCGCCGCAGTGCCGCTTCAACAACTGCCTGCATCTGCGCGAGCCGGGCTGCGCCGTCCTCGCTGCGGTCGCGGACAACAAGCTATCGCCCAGAAGATACGAGAGCTACAAGCGGCTGCTGAACATCATGCGCGGGCTCGCGCCGGAGTACGAGCGAAGGCGGTAGCACGCTGGAACCACCTGCAGATTCGGATGGATTCCCGCTTGCACTGGAATGCCCGAGAAAGCGTGAATCAGACCTTCCCTAGGTCGCGGAAATCTCTTCGATCCAGTTTCGCAGCCGCTCGGGAACGATCAGCCGACGCTGCGCTCGTGTGATTGCAACGTAGAGTGCCGAGCCAGCCGCCGCGAGCGCGACGCGCTCGGCGCCCCAGACGCGATCGACGACCTCCGGCGCCAACATGACCGTCTCGAACTCACGATTACGCACGTCGTCGATCAGCCCGAGCGCATAGCCCTGCGGGTTGTGCTTGACCAGCTTGGCAGATGTCCGCGTCCAGTCGTCGCTGCCGTAGCCATTGCCAAGCATGCGGTCGATACGCTGGAAACCGCTGTTGGCGTAATGACGGCTGGCAAGCGCCTGCCAGCTACCAAAGCGGAACAGTTCTGGATGACGCGGCCGCGTGCCGTGCCGATGCAGTTCGATGCAATCCTTGACGAAGGCATCCAGGTCGCGCGTCGGGCTCAGCAGCTCGAAATCGACCTTCTCGGCCAGGCGCTGCGCCCATTCGAACAAGCCCCACGTGTCGGCCACGACGATGACGGCAGCGCGTTCGGGGAGCTGCGGCTTGTCGTAATACGCGATCCGGGTTTTGTGAAATGGATTGCCCAGGAACGGCAGCTTGGTCTTGCCCGGATGCGCGGTGATGATCGGATTCACGATTTCCTCGAGCACCTGTCCGGAACGCACCGAGTGGATCACCGCACGCTGGCGAATGACGTTGGTCCGCTGCTGCGGCCGACCCTGCAGGTTCTGGTATTCGTCGCCCAGGCTGATCACGGCCTGCGGGCTGCGGTCGAGAATCTGCAGCATCGGTTTGGCCACGTCGTGGCACTCGTCGATCAGCACGTGCGTATAGCGCGCCGGAATGCGCCAGCCTTTGAGCGCAGCCCATTTGACCCGGTGATAACCGCGGATCGGTAGCCGAAAATCGCGCGAGGCCGGCAAGAGAATCGCTTTCCACAGCTCGGTTGCATGATGCAGCACCACCTGGCGGGTCGCTGCATCCAGGGAAAAAGCAAAGCGGGCCGGAATATGCCCTGCATCGATCTCGTCGTCGTCGCTGTAACAGAACGACCAGACGGTAGCGCGCACGATCCTAACGACCTCCTGCGCCAGCAGCTCGCCGCTCGATTGCACGCCGAGGTGTCGCATGATGTCGTCATCCGCAACCGGCGCGAGAGAATAGTCCGTGCGGCTCATGCGCCGGTTCCGGGGATCGATCAGGTCCGCCGGCACCATCTCGTCGATCAGCTGATCGAACCGTCTCGGATGCACCTGTGACATCGCACTCATCCCGCCCAGCAACGCATCTAGCTGCCGTCGGCGTTCGGCGAGAACCAGCGTGGTGGCGCCGGCAGCCTGCAACGTACCCAGCAAGGACTTGATCAGATACGACTTGCCCGTGCCCGCATAACCCTGCACGTGCATGTGATCGTCGGTCTGCGTCGTCACCTCGCGGAAGATCCGACTCTGCTCCGCGGTAAGCACTCCCTGCCCTCCCGGCAGATCGACTCGCAGCAGCGGCTCAGTCAGCCGTGCCTCGTGGCGCTCGCAGTAGCTGCCGTCCCATTCGCCCTCGACGGTCAGATAGCCGCGCTGCTTCAGCGCGTCGTCATCGAGCAGCGCGATCGCGAAGTCGGGCAACAGCCGATAACCTGCATGAATCTGCGCGCGCTCCAGCACTCGCAGCATGTCCGCGACGAAAGCCGGCAAGCCGTCGCTTCTTGCCTGCTCGTTACCACTCTTGATGACTTCGGTGAGGATGCGGCCCGGTGTGGTCGAACCGGATTCGAGCCGCGGCAGATATTGCAGCACGACCAACGCGGCAATCTGCGGCACCGGCAACCCGGCGACGGCGTCGTCGAAGCTCTCGGCCGGGTCGAGGACCCGATTCAGCAGCCGCTCGCTGATGGGCAGGTACAGCGCTGCCGTCGTTCTGAGCATCAGCTCAACACGTGCCGCCCCGCCAGCGCATGCGCCAGCGTGCCGCCATCGACGTATTCCAGCTCGCCGCCCACCGGTACACCGTGCGCGATGCGGCTGGATCTGATGCGATGCCGCGATGCCAGCTCCGAGATGACATGCGCGGTGGCGTCGCCTTCGACGGTGGTGTTGGTCGCGAGGATGGCTTCCTTGATCTCGCCTTCGGCCAGCAGCGCCTCCAGCTGTGCGAAGCCCAGCTCTTCCGGGCCGATGCCATCGAGCGGCGACAAGTGGCCCATCAGCACGAAGTAGCAACCGCGATAACTACCCGACTGCTCGATTGCCGCCACGTCTGCCGGCGACTCGACGACGCACAGCAGGGATCGATCACGTGCGGGCGACGCACACACCGGGCACAACTGCGCTTCAGCAAACATCCGGCAGCGCTGGCAGCGACCGATCTCGCCCACGGCCTTCTGCAACGCTTCGGCGATGGCGGCTGCCCCGTTGCGATCCTTCTCCAGCAGATGAAACGCCATGCGCTGGGCCGACTTGGGCCCGACACCAGGCAGGCAGCGCAGGGCTTCGATGAGACGGATCAGCGACGGCGGATACAGCATGGAGACATCAGAACGGCAGTTTCATGCCCGGCGGCAGGTTCATGCCACCCATCAGGCTGGACATTTTCTCCTGCGCGGTGCGCTCGACCTTCTGTACCGCGTCGTTGATCGCCGCGGCCACCAGGTCTTCCAGCATTTCCTTGTCGTCGCTCGAGACGATGGACGGATCGAGCGTCACGCGCCGCACCTGGTGCTTGCCGGTCATGACCACTTTCGCCATGCCGCCGCCGGCCTCGCCGGTGACTTCGAGATTCGCGATTTCCGCCTGCGCACGCTGCATGTTTGTCTGCAGCATCTGCGCCTGCTTCATCAGATTGCCCATGTTGCCTTTCATTGCAAGCTCCAGTTAGTCCGCGGGTCGGATCGAGTCCGGCTGCACCGTGGCGCCGAACACGTCGCGCATGGCGCGGATGTTGGGATCGTTGTCGATGGCCGTGCGTGCGCCTTGCAGGCGATCGTCCGCGGCGGCCTTCTGCTGACGCGCCGGCGTGTTCGCCGCCTGGGCCGCCAGCGACATTTCGACGACGATGGTCTCGCCGAAGTATGCCGACAAGGCCTGCGTCAGCCGCTCTTCGAGCGCTGGACGCCGATAAGGTTCGGCTTCGCTGTCCAGCGCCAGCCGGATCCGGTTGCCCTCTTTCGCGATCAGCACGCTGTGGACGGCCAGCTGGCTTGCCGGCCCGGTCAGGTTCAGCTGCTGGACGATCGCCAACCACTCGCTAGCGGGCGCCGCCGACTGTTTGGGCGCCGCTGCCGAGCCGGCCTGCGACGCAGCGGAACCCCCGACGGGGGGCGGCGCAGCGGCTGCAGGTCTCGGAGCCGGCGTCGAGGTTGGGGTTGGGGCTCCAATCGTTCCTTCGTCCGCCACTGCGAAAGCCAGCATGCGCAGCAGCGCCATCTCGAAACCGGCCTTCGCTTCCGGCGCCAGCTCCAGGTCGCGCCGGGCCACGATGGCGATCTGGTAGAACAGCTGCGTGTCTTCCGGCGTCAGTGTCGTTGCCAGCCGGCGATAGGTCTCGATGTCGTCCGCTTCGTCCAGCTGCAGGTCCGGCACGGCCTGCACCAGGGCGATTTTCTGTAGCACCGCGGCCATTTCGGCCAGCACTTCGCGGTATTCGGGCGCACGCTCGTCGAGCTGCTCGACGCACTCGAGCACCTTGCGTGCGTCGCGCGATGCGACCGCATCGACGATCGAGAACACCTGCGATCGATCCAGCGTCCCGAGCATGGTGCGCGTGTCGGCCGCCGTCAGCTTGTTGCCGCCGAACGCGATCACCTGGTCGAGCAGACTCAGCGCATCGCGCATGCTGCCTTCGGCGGAGCGCGCCACCAGTCGCAGTGCGTCCGGCTCGAACTCGATCTTCTCCGCCTGTGCGATCTCGGTCAGGCGCTTGAAGATCATTCCCGGCGGGAAGCGTTTCAGGTTGAACTGCAGGCAGCGCGACAGCACCGTCACCGGCAGCTTCTGCGGATCGGTGGTCGCCAGCAGGAATTTCACGTGCGGCGGCGGCTCCTCCAGCGTCTTGAGCAGCGCATTGAACGAATGCGCCGAGAGCATGTGAACCTCGTCGATGAGGTAGACCTTGTAGCGGCCGCGTGCCGGGGCGTACTGGACGTTGTCGAGCAGCTCGCGCGTATCGTCGACCTTGGTGCGCGAAGCCGCGTCCACCTCGATCAGATCCACGAACCGGCCTTCATCGATTTCCCGACAGGCGGCGCATTGGCCGCAGGGCGTGGCCGTCATCCCGGTTTCGCAGTTCAGCGATTTCGCCAGGATGCGGGCGATGGTGGTTTTGCCGACGCCACGGGTGCCGGTGAACAGGAAGGCGTGATGCACCCTGCCCGACTCCAGCGCATTGGTGAGCGCCCGCATGACATGTTCCTGGCCGGCCAGCTCACCGAAGTTGCGAGGCCGCCATTTGCGCGCAAGTGCAAGATAGGACATAGAAACCGAACTTTACACGAGACCGCCGCCACGGCGCTTCGGTTGGCGACGGCCCGCGCCGGCACCTCTCCGGCGCCCGATATAACCGCTACCGTTGCTCCCTTCCGGGCCTGGCGGGGTTTACGGCCGATCGTCGCGGAGAAACCGACGCGAGCCGCCATAGACGGCCCGACATTGCGAGGGCGCGGGACTATACCAGAAAGGGCGCGATCAACCTCGCCCACGATAAGCGGCGACACCCTGGTCGGGAATCCACAAGTTCGCCGGCGGCCGCCCCGTCTGCCAGAAGACATCTATGGGGATGCCGCCGCGCGGATACCAGTACCCGCCGATGCGCAGCCAGCGTGGCGCCAGGAATTTGACCAGGCGGTCCGCGATCTCGATCGTGCAGTCCTCGTGAAAGGCACCGTGATTGCGGAACGAGCCCAAATAGAGCTTGAGCGACTTGCTCTCCACCAGCCAGCGCCGCGGCACGTAGTCGATCACCAGGTGCGCGAAATCCGGCTGGCCCGTGACCGGACACAACGAGGTGAACTCCGGCGCCGTGAAACGGGCCAGGTACAGCTTGTCCGGATGCGGGTTGGGCACGCGCTCAAGCGTCGCCGCCTGCGGCGATTGCGGCCACTCGACCTTTTTTCCCAGCAGCGCGGTCCCGGCCGGTTTCAGGCCGGCAGCTTTGCGGCGAGCCATCAAGCACACTCCCTCTACAGATTCTCCGAAGCGTAATCCGCCAGGCGCGAGCGTTCGCCGCGCATCAGCGTCACATGCCCGGAATGTTCCCAGCCGCTGAAACGATTCACAACATAGGTGAGGCCCGAGGTGGTCTCGGTCAGGTACGGCGTGTCGATCTGCGCAATGTTGCCCAGGCAGACCAGCTTGGTGCCGGGGCCGGCGCGCGTCACCAGCGCCTTCATCTGCTTGGGCGTCAAATTCTGCGCCTCGTCCAGAATCAGGAAGCGGTTCAGGAAGGTCCGGCCGCGCATGAAGTTGAGCGAGCGGATCTTGATGCGATTGCGCAGCAGATCGTTGGTCGCGGCGCGACCCCAGTTGCCACCCTCCTGGCTCTGCGTCAGCACTTCGAGATTATCCATCAGCGCGCCCATCCAGGGCTCCATCTTTTCCTCTTCCGTGCCGGGCAGAAAGCCGATGTCCTCGCCCAGCGGAATGGTCACGCGGGTCATGATGATCTCGCTGTAGCGATTGCTCTCCAGCGTCTGCGCCAGCCCCGCCGCCAGCGTCAGCAGCGTCTTGCCCGTGCCGGCCGGCCCGAGAATGGTCACGAAATCGATCTCCGGGTCCATGAGCAGGTTCAGCGCGAAATTCTGCTCGCGGTTGCGCGCCGTGATGCCCCAGATGCCGTGGCGATCGTTGCGATAATCGCGCACCAGCTCGATCACCGCACCGTTGCCGTCGATCTTGCGCACCATCGCTTCCAGGCCGTCGGAGTCCTTTTGATACAGGAACTGGTTGACGTGCCAGTCGCGCACCATCGGGCCCTGCACGCGATAGAACGTACGTGCATGCTCCTGCCACGAGGTCATGTTCTTGCCGTGCTTCTCCCAGAAATTCGCCGGCAGCTCCAGCACGCCGGTATAGAGAAGATCGGCATCCTCGATGGTCTTGTCGCTGTAATAGTCCTCGGCCTGCACACCGATGATCGAGGCCTTGATGCGCAGGTTGATGTCCTTGGACACCAGCGTGACGCGCGCCCCGTCATGCTGCTTCTGCAGCGCCAACGTCTGCGCCAGGATGGCGTTGTCCGCACCGTGGCCCGGCAGCGTGTCGGGCAGGCCGCCGTTCAGCACGCGCGTCTGGAAAAACAACCGCCCCGAGGCCTGCTTCTTGTGACCGTTGGTGTACTTCGCCGCCGGCAGCTCCAGCCCCTTGTCGATCTGCGCCTTGTTGGCATTCGCCATCAACTCGTCCAGGAAGCGACTGACCTGGCGCACGTTGCGGGCCGCTTCGGACAGGCCTTTCTTGCCGGCGTCCAGCTCCTCCAGCACGATCATGGGGATGAACACGTCGTGTTCTTCGAAGCGGAAGATGGCGGTGGGATCGTGCATCAGGACATTGGTGTCGAGCACGAAAATGCGTCGCTCGCGGCCGCGGGCGGCGACGCGGCCGCGGCGGGGGTCGGGGGTGTCGCCTTTGATCATTGGGTCTCCTCGAGGTAAAGGTGCGACCGGCGACTGTGTCTACAGGGCTTTGACAGCGGTCAGCACCTCGTCAGCGTGTCCAGGGACTTTCACTTTGCGCCATTCATGTTTCAGAACGCCTTTCGCGTCGATGAGGAAGGTGCTGCGCTCTACGCCCATGTACTTGCGCCCGTACAGGCTCTTTTCCTTGTACACGTCGAACAGCTCGCACAGGCGCAGGTCCTCGTCGGCGAGCAGCTCGAACGGGAACGCCATCTTTTCCTTGAATTTCTCGTGCGACTTGAGACTGTCGGGCGATACGCCGATCACCACGGCGCCGGCCTTCTTGAAGGCGGGATAGAGATCGCGGAAGGCTTCGCCTTCCTTGGTGCAGCCCGGGGTGTTGTCGCGCGGATAAAAGTAGAGCACCAGCTTCTTGCCGGCCGCGTCGGCCAGCTTGAAGCTCTTGCCGCCGGTCGAGGGCCGGGAGAACGCAGGGACTTTCTTGTCGATCTGCAAGGCGCGGGCAGGCATCAGGACTTCAGTGGCTCGAGGATAGCATCAAGATTGAACTGGTCGCAGAAATCCATGAACTCCTCGCGCAACGCCGCAATGTGGATCTTGGACGGGATATGCGCGACCAGCTGCACGGAGAACATCGGCGCGCCAGTGTGTGCTGCCGCGTAGCTGCGAGTGTTCAATTCCGCGATATCGATGCCGCGCGAGCTGAAGAACCCGGCCAGGTTGAACACGATGCCCGGCTGGTCCAGGCACACCACGTCCACCGAATAGGTGACCACGTCCTTGCGCGACTGGCGCTGCTCGGTGCGGCGCACGGTGATGGTGATGCCGCTGGAGTCGCTGAGCTTCTTCAGCTCGGTCTCCAGCTTCGCCAGCGTGTGCCAGTTGCCGGACACCAGCAGCAGCATGGCGAATTCGTTGCCGAACGCGTTCATGCGGCTGTCGACGATGTTGCCGGAGCAGTCGAGCACGACCCGCGTGAGATCGAACACCAGACCGGTGCGGTCGCTGCCCAGCGCGCAGATAACGATGAATTGCATCGAATGGAAAAGATGAGGAAGCCTGGTATCGAGTGTACAGGCTGCGCTCCATTTATAAAGGTCCTTGCGCCGCCCCGAGCGCGGCCAGTAGGATCACGCCTTCCCCCTTGCAAGGATTCCCATGTTCAGCGGCAGCATCGTGGCGATCGTGACGCCCATGCAGGCGGACGGCGCAGTGGATTTCGGCGCGCTCGACCGCCTGGTCCAGTTCCATCTCGACAACGGCACCGACGGCATCGTGGCCGTGGGCACCACCGGCGAATCGGCGACGCTGGACGTGGCCGAGCACATCGAAGTGGTCCGCCGCGTCGTGGCGAAAGTGGCCAAGCGCGTCCCGGTCATCGCCGGCACCGGCGCCAATTCCACCAGTGAAGCGATCGAGCTGACCCGTCGTGCCAAGGACGCCGGCGCGGACGCCGGCCTGCTGGTCACGCCCTACTACAACAAGCCGACGCAGGAAGGCCTGTACCAGCACTTCAAGACGATCGCGGCGGCTGTCTCGATCCCGCTGGTGCTCTACAACGTGCCCGGCCGCACCGCCTGCGACATGCAGCCGGAGACGGTGGCCCGGCTGGCCGGCGTCGCCAACATCGTGGGTCTCAAGGAAGCCAGCGGTTCGCTGGAGCGCAACCGTAAGCTGATTTCGCTGGTGGGCGACAAGATCGTCCTGCTGAGCGGCGACGACGACATCGCGGTGGAAAGCGCACTGGAAGGCTTCCGGGGCGTCATTTCCGTCACCGCCAACGTGGCCCCCCGCCAGGTCCACGACGCCATCGCCGCGGCCCTGACCGGCAACGTGGACGAGGCCCGCCGCATCAACCAGACCCTGGCAGCCCTGCACCGCACCCTGTTCCTGGAGTCCAACCCGATTCCGGTCAAGTGGGCCCTGGCCCGCATGGGCCTGATCGGCGATGGACTGCGGCTGCCGCTGACTGCGTTCGCCCAGCCCTACCACGGCCAGGTCCTGGACGCCCTGCACGCCGCCGGAATCGCGATTGCCTGACGCCCTGCCCGCCGTGTAACCTTCGCGCCCCTGACAGGATGTCGACGGGCGCGGAAAGGTGGCCGAGTGGTCGAAGGCGCTGGACTGGAATTCCAGTAACATCTTCACGGGTGTTCGTGGGTTCGAATCCCACCCTTTCCGCCAATTCAAGGACTTGGAAAGCCTGTCGCGAGTCGTTCCGCTGCCGCCGCGAAGCGCCCGGTTTGCGGATCATTTCCCCTCCTTGGCTGGGCGTCACCTTTCGGTCGATAGCTCCAGGCCGCAGCTTCGGCTGCCATGAGCACAGATCGTCAGCGTGGCCTGCGCGTTCACTGGGCTCTGGCATGGCGTCAGCCCGTCTTCGAGCTGGCCATGCGACCCAGACCACGCACCAGAGCATCGAATGTCACCTTGCAGCGAGGGCTGCTGCGCAGGCCCTCGTGCATCGTCACCCAAGTGTCCAGTCTGAGCTCGAAGTGTCGCGGTAACACGCGCACGAGCGACGGATCGCGCTTTGCGATTCTCACCTGACACACACCGATGCCGCACGCGGCCCGGATCAGCGCAAGCTGACCAAGATCGCTATCCGTTCCGAAAAGCTGTCGCGACTCCAGACTGGCAACGCCTTGCGCGCGGAACGGTCTCGGATGCTTGCCCGATCCCCTCTGAACGGTCGGCGTCCTGTCACTGTTCGCCGCGTGGTGATTGCTGATCCAGCGCGTCACGCCTCGTCGGAACAGGGCTTCGGCACTTCTCCCGGCTTCACCGTTCTGCCAGGCCGGGTTTCTGAGAGCGAACATAGGGACCAAAAGCAGGAAAATAAATCAGTCCCCTTTTAGCTTTAGCGGGCCTCAGCCGGTGAGACGAACGGAATACGCTCGGGCAGCTGACGGCGAGCCCGGCTCGCGGCCGACAACGGGTGCCATCGTGAGCGCTGCAGTACTATCGTTGGCCGAAGTAAACGCAACTGCCGCCATCTCTCCCGCCCACCAGTAACGTGTTACCAAGAAGGTCGATTTCCATGCCGTCATCCATTGCCTCACTCCCCGAGCGCCTGCGTTCGAAGCCGACCAGTTTCCTTGGCTGGTCTGAATTTCGCGACCCCATGCTGGTGGGCAGCATGGCGCGATCCGGGTATGACGCTGTCCTGCTCGATCAGCAGCACGGCTTTCACGATGGAGCATCCTGCATTGCCGGCATCTCAGAAGCCGCGCTAGCTCACACACCTGTCCTGGTACGCGTTCCAGTCGGAGACTTCGCGCAAGCCGCGCGCATGTTGGATTTCGGCGCGGCCGGCATCGTAGTGCCCATGATCAACAGCGCCGATGACGCACGCAAATTCATCTCGTTCGTCAAGTACCCGCCCATCGGACAGAGAAGTTTTGGACCAGGGCGCGACATGCAATTGCGTGGAATCAACGCGGAGGAGGATTACCTCACGATGGCCAATACAGCGTCCCTGGCGATCGTCATGTGTGAAACGCAGGAGGCGCTCATCGCGCTGGATGACATCCTCGCCGTTCCCGGTGTCGATGGCGTCCTGGCGGGCCCTGGAGACTTGTCGATCGCCTTGTGCGAAGGCAGAACGTTCGATCCTAACGGCGAGGCCGTCCAGTCGGCCATGAGGCACATTGCCAATCGAACGCGTGCGGCTGGAAAATTCGCATGCGGATTTGCCGGAACCGTCGAAGGCGCTCGCCGATTGGCACAAGGGGGATACCATCTCGTTGCTGCCGGCTATGACGGTGGCATCATCTGCGATGCCTTCACCGCGACCCTGGCCCAGGCTTCCGCCTGACTGGCACAGCGTCATCATCAACCTGTGCCGTAGGCACGGCACGATTGCCGACGATGCGGTTGATGGTGCTGATCGACTCGGTGGAATAGTCATCCAGACGCGCACCGAGATTCAGCAGTCACTGCGGTGAGAACTCGATGGCATCCAAGACCTACGCCGACCGAGTGCTGGTCTGCAGATTGGTCGGATTGTCGTTGCGCGTGATCGATCCGTTCCACGGATCACGTGGATTGGGGTTGAACAGATCCGTGCAGTTGTAGCCGCGCGCAGCACCGACATTTGGGTAATGGATAGGTTCGCCATCGATTTGCGTCGAAACGCGACCTGGAAAAAAAATGCAACTCAATGGTTGCTCGTTACTCAGGACCGCACTAACATGCAACCAGGAGGTAGCCTATGAGCACAGCCACCGATCGCATCGAGCGAAAGATCCTGCTTGAAGCATCACGCGCCCGAGTCTGGCAAGCCCTGTCCAACGCCGAGGAATTCGGAAACTGGTTCGGAGTGAAGCTCACGGGCGAGACTTTCGAGCCCGGCAAGCAGGTGCAGGGAAACATCACCCACCCTGGTTACGAGCACCTGGTTTTCAACATCTGGATCGAGCGGGTGGAGCCGCAGCGGCTGCTGTCCTGGCGCTGGCATCCTGCGGCGATCGATCCCGCCGCCGATTACTCGAACGAGCCGACCACGTTGGTGGTCTTCGAGTTGCAGGAAGCTGAAGGCGGTATCCTGCTCAGCGTGGTCGAATCGGGTTTCGATGCAATCCCACCATCGCGCCGCCTGGACGCGTTCCGTATGAACGGCGATGGCTGGAGCGAACAGATGAAAAATATCGAGAAGCATGTCGCCACGCCGTAAGAGCCTGCGCCCGGACAGTCGGGCGCTGCGAGGCACCGCACCGGTCTTCGCCGCGCTGGGCGACGAGACCCGGCTGCGCCTGATCGCCGTCCTTTGCGCAGGCGGTGCGATGTCGATCGCGCAGCTTACTTCGGGCACCGACATCACGCGGCAGGCGGTAACGAAGCATCTGCACGTACTCGCGGATGCCGGGCTGGTTCACGACGTAAAAGTCGGGCGCGAGCGCCTGTGGGAATTCGAACCGACGCAGCTCGAAGAAGCCCGACGCTCGCTCGAGCTGATCACGCAACAGTGGGATCACGCACTGATGAAGCTGAAGCTGGCCGTAGAGCGCTGAAGCCCTCACTGCCTGCAGCCAGCGACTGCCGTAGCGGCGCTCACTGAATGCGCATCGGCCCACGCAACGGGCTGGAACACCATTGGCCTGTCGGTGAACGATGGCGAACGGCGCGTCGATTCTCAGGTCATCAACACCGCAACAAAATCTGCCGGGCTCTGTCGGATCGACACCACCCCGGCCGTCCTTGGAGCGACGATGACCTGAACCCGACCGACAAAGACAAAGGAGTTCCGATGAGCACCACCAGCAACGACCTGCCCAAGGCCCCGCCCGTTCCCGCCCTGGGCGGCGTGATCGCTTACCTGATGGTGGACGGCGCAAGCGCCGCCGCCGAGTTCTACAAGCGCGCCTTCGATGCCAAGGAGGTCTTCCGCTACCCGGTGGATGACCAGGGCCGGACCATGCACATCCATCTGCACATCAACGGCAGCTCGGTGATGCTGGCCGACTTCTACCCGGAACAGGGCCATGCGAAGGAAAAGCCGCAGGCGTTCCTCCTCAATCTGAACATCCACAGCGGCATCGACGACTGGTTCAAGCGCGCCGTAGATGCCGGCGCCGAGGTGACGCTGCCATTGCAGCAGATGTTCTGGGGCGACCGCTACGCGCAGCTACGCGATCCGTTCGGCGTGAGCTGGTCCATGAACGAACCGCAGGCGCGCTGATCACCTGTCGACGGACCCGCATACGCGGGTCCGTTCTCACCGACGGGAGGCAAAGAACTCTCGCAGCATCGAACCACACTCCTCCGCCATGACACCGGCCGTGATTTCGAGCCGATGATTCAGCGCAGAGTGCTGCACGATGTTGAACACCGATCCCGCCGCACCTGCGCGCGGATCGGTCGCTGCATATACAAGCCTTTTCACACGCGCATGGACCATTGCGCCCGCGCACATCGCGCAGGGCTCCAAGGTTACGTAGAGGGTAGTGTCGAGCAGACGGTAGTTGCGCAGGGATTGTGCAGCAGCTCGCATGGCGACCATCTCGGCGTGCGCGCTCGGATCCGAGGTGCTGATCGGCCGATTCCATCCCTCGCCGACAATGACTCCGTCCTTGACGACGACGGCGCCGACGGGGACTTCGCCCGCAGTCCAGGCTTCCAGGGCCAGTTCACGGGCGCGGGACATGAAAACAGCGTCAGGAATCTCTGCAGAGTCAATCACTGGATCTCCCGTAGACACCCCTCGGGCGTCTCACAAGGTATATTTGACCCTATCCCCCGCTCCTTCGGAATCCTCATGGCCGCGCCCGATCTCTGCACCGACCAGGAAATCGCACGGATGGTCCACGCCTTCTATGCCGACGTGCGCCGCGACGAGCTGCTGGGGCCCATTTTCAACGGTCACGTCGCCGACTGGGACCATCATCTGGCCGTGCTGGTGGATTTCTGGTCCTCGATCCTGCGGGGCACCGGACGCTTCTCCGGCTCGCCCATGACCAAGCACGTCGCCCTGCCCGAGCTGTCTGCGGAGCTGTTCGAGCGATGGCTGACCCTGTTCCGCCGGACCACGGCCGCGCAGCCCAATCAGGCGATGGGTGAGCAGGCCTACACCATGGCCCGACGTATCGCACGCAGCCTCTGGTATGGATACCAGATGAGCCGCAGCCCCGACGCGATGCCGGCGGACCTGCCTTCACACTGACCCGGGCTGAGAATCCGACGACGCTCCCGAAATACGCAACCCGCGACGCACCAGCGCCTCCCAAGTCTGTTCCGCCGTATCGGCGTAGTCGAACAGCTCGAGATCCTCGCGATTGATCAGGTTCTCATCGAGCATGGCGTCGAGATTCAGCAAGCGCTCCCAGTAGGCGCGATCGAACAGGACGATCGGCATCTGCGGCGCCTTCTTCGTCTGACGCAGCGTGAGCAGTTCGAACAATTCATCCAGGGTGCCGAAGCCGCCCGGAAAGACCACCAGCGCGTTCGCCCGCATGGCAAGGTGCATCTTGCGCATGGCGAAGTAGTGAAAGCGGAAGGTCAGCTCGGGCGTGGAATACCGGTTCGGCAGCTGCTCGTGCGGCAGCCGGATATTGAACCCGATGGTCGGCGCCTGCGCTTCGCGCGCGCCACGATTGGCCGCTTCCATGATTCCCGGCCCGCCACCGGTCGCAATCACATTGTCGCGCCATCGGTCTTTCGGCGCGCGAGCACCGCCTCGCTCCGAGGCAATACGCCCAAACTCGCGCGCAGCGGCATACCATCCCGACTGCCTTTCGATGCGCTGCCTTTCTTTCTCATCCAGCGAGCGATCCGCTCCTTGCCAGGACTGCACGTGCTCCGGTGAAGGAACCCGCGCGCTGCCGAAGACGATGATCGTGGACCGAATCCCCCAATCGCGCAGCAGCAGCTCGGCTTTCGCATATTCCAGTGCGAAACGGATCGCACGTAACTCATCGCGCAACAGAAAGGCTGTATCTTCTACCGGCAGCAGATAGCTGGCTGAGGCTGTCTGCTCACTGATCTCCCGGGTCAATTCATCCACGGCTCACCTGCGGTCTGTCGAACAAATGCGTCTGCCAATTGCTCGGCCCGACGCCTCGCCATTCTCCAACATCGCGAATACCCAAGTCCAAGTCTCAAGCGAGTCGATAGATCTTTCTCATGTCTGCGGCTTTGCCCGGGGCTCCCGTACGACCAGCGTATCGCAAGGAACACCCTCGAGGATCTGCTTCGCGACGCTGCCCAGAAGAACATCGAAGATCGCGCTGCGACCGTGCGTGCCCACCACGACGAGATCAGCCGAATGATCCACAGCATACTCACGCAACAAATGGCCTGGCGCGCCGTACTCCAACAATACGTTGGGGCGCTCTCGCCGACTCGCCAGCTCGGCGGTATCGCGCAGGAACGCTTCGCAATCCAGCTCTGCCAGCTTGCGGTATTGAAGCCGATAAGTTGCCGGGTCGCCCACCAGCCCGGACATCGGCGCATCATAGGCGTGCAGAATGTCGAACGCTTCGTCCGCAAAGAAATGCATCGCGGTGACGAGCGCATGCCGGGAGGATTCCGAAAAGTCGGTCGCAACGACAATGCGACGATAAGGATGTCTTACCCGCTCCTTGACGACCAGAACGGGCACTCCGGAGTGTCGCAGCAAGCCATCCACGGTCCTGCCCAACATCAGCTGGCCGAGCAGCTCGTTCCGGGCAACGCCAATCACGATCAATTCGCTACTGCTGATGGCCGCAACGCGCATGATGGTATCGATCGTAGCGCCCCGCTCGACCAGAATGGTGGCAGCTTCTGCCAGCTCCCCAAGATCGGCCAGAATGTGGTCTCGGACCTTATCGACGGGTTCGGCCGACCTTTTCCATGAGGGCAACAAGTCCGGATCCAAAGAGGGCATCTCTTCTTCAAGCACGTGCAGGATGGTCAAGTGCGCCTTCCAGTGCTTTGCAAGTGACACGGCCCGCTCAAGAGCGCGATCACCACGGGCGCTCAGGTCCGTCGCCAGCAGAATGGATCGGGGCGGTCTTCTTGCCTGACTGGATTCACTCATGTGTCCACCTCCTGTCCTGCGCCACTAGGACGATTCATTTCGGTCAGCCATATGCGGTATGCCCACGACTTTCTCGACGGGCACGACGAACGCCAAGCCGTGGCCCGGCTGTTCGAGCTCGGCCGCGCCAATGATCTCTTGCAGGATGACGTCGATCTTGTCCGTCTGCACGAGCGTCAGAACGATCTCTTTTTCCGGTTCGATCGGAATGCCAAAGATCGATTGTGTTTCATTGACGCCCACGCCGCGCCCAAGCCAGATGGTCCCGCCAGTGGCGCCCGCCTTGACGGTGGCCTCCAGGACGGTATTGCCCCATCCCTTGCGCACAATGGTTACGATCAGTGCGGGGTCGCGCATCTCACGGCTCCTTCGGGAATACTTTTGCGGGCTTCTTCCATCGCATCAGAAGTCCCAAGGTCATCACAGACACCATCGGCGCCAGCGCGATCAGCGCAACCAGACCCAGACCACCGATCATCGGGTCCTGGTTCCCCATGGCCCCGGATGCTCCCAAAGCCAGCGCCAGCAGAAAAGTGTTGGCCAAGGGTCCGGTGGCTACGCCGCCGGCGTCGACCGCAATCGCTATGAAACTCCTGTCGCTCAGCCACACGATGCTGGCGACCAGCAAGTATCCGGGTATCAGCAGATACAGCAGCGGAATTCGGTAACCGATCCGCAGCAGGCCGAGGCCGACGAATACCGACACACCGATGCAGACCGTATAAATCACCAAGGATCGTCGAATGGAACCGTTGGAGGCCTGGTCGACCTGATCGGCGAGAATTCGCACGGCAGGCTCGCCCCAGGTCGTGGCGAAGCCGAGGAACACCCCCGCGGGCAACAGCAGCCATTTTTGCGACATCGAGCCCAACGTTTCGCCAATCGCCCGCCCGAAAGGCATGAACCCGATGCCCACGCCGAGAAGAAAAATAAAAAGACCGGCAGCCGCGATTGCCGTTCCGATCAATATTCTTTGGACATCCTTGCGCGGCAACTTGAGCAGGAATATCTGGAACGCCGCAAACAGCACCACCAGCGGCAGCACGGCCATCACGACGCTCCTGGCGGTGGACTGCAGCTCTTCCAGCATGACCGTTGCGGTCATCGCGTGACGACTCCCATGATCAGGACGCTGATGATCGGACCGATCGAGGCCAGACCCAGCAGGCCGAAGCCGTCCGAGATCGCAGAACGACCAGCGAGCACCGAGCTCAGG
Source organism: Povalibacter sp. (assembly GCA_035556415.1). GTDB lineage: Bacteria > Pseudomonadota > Gammaproteobacteria > Steroidobacterales > Steroidobacteraceae > Steroidobacter. The sequence continues at coordinate 7,190 of DATMEZ010000025.1, read as the reverse complement.
CCTACGGCTATTGCGATGACGACCGGCGCCGTCAATACCCCCGTGGTTACACTGCCGGCGTCGTAAGCCAAGGGCACGAATTCCCGCGGCGCAATGAACGAGAGCAGCAGAACCACGGCAATGGCGACCGTAAGCAACAACCGCAGCGAAACGCCGTAGACGATCCGCGCCATCGCAATGGCGACGAAAATCGCAACGCCGATGGCGATGACGTAAAGGACGCTGGTCCCATCGATGATGCCGAGCGCAATGCGATCGACCTGATCAGCTAGAACCAGCACATCCGGCTCAGCGATGGTCGTCGCAAAGCCCATGGCCAAACCGACGACAACGATCAATACGACCGAGCCCTTCTTCGGCAACTCCGCTCCGATGAATCTCCCCATCGGCAGGATTCCGAGATCGACTCCCAGAAAGAGCAGCAACATGCCGATGATGACGAGCGTCGATCCCGCCAGGAACTGCAGGAATAGCGCTACAGGCGCATGAACCAGCGTCAACTGCAGCAGGCAGACCAGGCCGATGAGCGGCGCGACCGTCTTGAGTACGTCCAGCAATCTTTCTTTCAGTTCCGACAGCATGATTGACGCTCGGGAGCCGGCATGCGCCTGTGATCATCCATCAGGCGGCCCGCAGACGGGTGATGAATTTGTCCAATTCGCGCAGCCACAGGACGGAGCTTGCGACGGCGGCACAAACCAGCCAGTCGCTCATGGTCAGCGCCGTGGTCGAGAATGCTTGCTGCAGCAGGGGCACATGGATCACCGCACCATGAAGCGCAAGCGAGAACACGACGGCACCCCACAGCCAGCCATTTCCGCCAGGCCCCTTGAATGCGCTCTGTTCGTCCGAGCGGGCGTTGAAGACATTGAAGAGCTGGAACAGCACCAAGGTGGTGAACGCCATCGTCTGGCCATAGGAGACGGTGCCGTTACCTTCGATCATTCCGCCCGGAAGCGACGCATCCAGCACGATGAGCGTTCCCGTCGCCATGATTGCGCCGACCAGGAACATGCCCCGCCACATGCTCCGGGTAATTACACCTTCGCTGCGCAGACGCGGCGGCTTGACCATCGTTCGCGCGTCAGCGCGATCCACGCCAAGGGCGAGTGCAGGTGAGCTGTCGGTCACCATGTTGATCCACAGAATCTGCGTTGCAAGTAGCGGTAGCACCAAGGTATCGCTCCCAGCGGCCGCTTGCGACAGACCAAGTGCTCCTTGCAGGAGTACGCCAAAGAACATGGTCATGACTTCGCCGATATTCGAGGAGAGAAGATAGCGTAAAAACTTGCGAATGTTGGAAAAGATCACCCGCCCCTCCTCCACGGCGGCGACGATCGTGGCGAAGTTGTCATCGGCCAGAACCATGTCGGCCGCTTCCTTCGATACATCGGTTCCGGTAATCCCCATCGCGATGCCGATATCGGCCGTCTTCAGGGCAGGCGCATCGTTGACACCGTCGCCCGTCATCGCCACCGTCATTCCACCGCGCTGCAGCGCCTGGACGATGCGGAGCTTGTGCGCCGGATTGACGCGAGCGTAAACCGAAGCATCCTTGGCGGTCCGATCGAGAACATCGTCGGGCATCCTCTCCAGCTCAGCGCCCACGATGACGGGGCCATTGGCGGCCATCCCAAGCTCCGTGGCGATCGCGGCAGCAGTTCTTGGATGGTCTCCCGTGATCATGATCGGACGAATGCCGGCACCCTTTGCCTTGGCGACCGCACTCTTCGCTTCCTCGCGCGGCGGATCGATCATCCCGATCAGTCCCAGGAACACGAGTTCGTCCTCGACGCTGTCGTTGAACTTACTGCCATCCGCAGCATCGCTCGACAATGAACGGAAAGCGACGCCAAGAGTCCGCAGCGCTTCGGCAGCGAGCTCGTCATTGCTCGTCAGAATCTCTGCCCTGCGGGCATCGGTCAGCGGTCGCGCCGTCCTGCCTGCGAGCTCGTGCGAGCAACGCGCGAGCAGGACATCCGGCGCGCCTTTGGTCAATACGATGAGACGCGCATTCTTCTCGGCATCGGTATGAATGGTGCTCATCAACTTGCGCTCGGAGGAAAATGGCACCTCGCCGATCCTGGCAAAGCGGGCATCGAGCGCCTCCCCGGCCAGACCCACCTTGCGAGCTGCGACGAGCAGCGCTCCCTCGGTTGGATCGCCCTGCACCATCCATCGTCCATCGCGTTGCTGCAACACGGCATTATTGGCGCGATCGGCCGCCGTCAGGGCACGGGTCAATTCATATTCGAGCGCGTCGCCGTCCGGTGAATCGCCGTGCACTTCTCCTTTCGGAACATAGCCGGCACCTGTCAGATGGGTGCAGCCACTCGCCGTAACGATGCGACGCACCGTCATTTCGTTCCTGGTCAGCGTGCCGGTCTTGTCGGAGGCAATGACGCTCGCCGAACCCAGGGTCTCCACCGCCGCGAGCCGGCGGACAATCGCCTTGCGCTTGGCCATGCGCTGGACGCCCAGCGCAAGCACGGCGGTCACCACCGCGGGCAGGCCTTCCGGAACCGCCGCCACGGCCAGCGCTACGCCCAGGATCAGCACCGCAAATATTTCGGAGAGTCCGCGAATCTCGCTGAAAAGAAAAATCGTGCCGATCATCATCAGGGCGATGATCACGACGGTGATGGCGAGCAGCTTACCGACGTGATCGAGCTCCTTTTGCAGAGGAGTCGTTTCGTCGGGCGCGGTTTCCAGCATGCTGGCGATACGGCCCATCTGGGTCCCCATGCCAGTCGCCGTGACAACCGCAGAGCCGTGGCCGTAGACCGCGACGGTGCCGCTGAAAACCATGTTGTGCCAATCGCCGAGTTGCGCCTCGCCGACGACTGGCGCGGTGTCCTTCGAAACCGGCAGGCTCTCCCCGCTGAGGACCGCTTCCTGGGTCTGCAATGCCGTCGAGCGAATCAATCGAGCATCGGCGGCAATCGTGTCGCCTTCCTCGATGAGGAGGACATCACCGGGGACCAGCTCAGCCGCCGCAACGCTCTGCCTCACGCCATCGCGGATGACGTTGGCGCGTGCGGCCTGCATCTGGCGCAGTGCGGCGACGGCCTGCTGTGCCCGCGCCTCCTGGATGTAGCCCATGAGCGCGTTGATCAGGATGATGACGAATATGGTGATGGCCTCGTAAGGCAGGTCCGAATGCCGCTCATGCAGCCACAGGCCGGCCGAGATCGCCGCGGCGACCATCAGCAACACCACCAGGACGGAGGTGAACTGCTCGAGAAATTTCCGCCAGGCGGGCTTGGGCGCTTGCTGCTGCAGTTCGTTCCGGCCGCAACGGACCAGACGCTGCTCAGCATCGAGCCGACTCAGGCCCGAGCGCGACGATGTACCGATGGACCGGAGGACTTCGTCGACGCTCAGCCTGTGGAATTCAATCTGGCGCTCGCTGCGGTCCAATGAAGGAGCCCATCCGGTCTTGCCATTGGGGACAGAACACGAAGTGTGCGCATCGTGGTAGCGAGGAATGCCCCCCTTTTACCATTTCCCGGCGCAATCCGTCCCGACCCGCCTGGAGAGGCGACCGAATGCCGCGCACGCAGCGCCCCAAAACGGCCGACCCGCAAAATAGAAGCTTGCTCGGTCGATCGCTCGCTCGAAGGCTTCGTGCGCTCAGAGCGCAACGCGCCGATTCCTGGCGGGCTGCAAGACTGAAGGTGAATGAGTCTACGGCTGTGCTACTGAATGACCACGAGCACGTACAGCACTCGAAACGTGCTGGCCGCCGTCACGGATCGGCACTGGATGCACCCTGCCTCAATCAGGCCGGGTGAACGGTGCTATTTCCCGCCGGAGAACTGTCCCGCCATCGAGACAATTCGCTTGAACTCGGGATTCTCCCGAAGCGCAGCGAAGATCGGATCCGCGCTGGCCTGCCGCGCCAGGTTCGGATGCAGTCGAACGGACTCACGAAGCGGCACGAGCGCCTGCAGCGGCCGATCGGCCTGCGCATAGCGTTGCGCCAGCGCGTAGTGAAAGATATCGCTGTTCGGTTGAATCTCCAGCGCCTTCTTCTGTTCCTCGATAGCCTCGTCGAACTTGCCGGCCTTGGCGAGCTCGGCGGAATGGTCGGTGAGCTTGCGAGGGGTTCCCAGATTAATGTTCAGCAGCCGGCGCAGCTCCTTGAAGGGATCGACCGCATCATCGACCCTGACATCCACGATCCGCTCGTTGACCTCGTCCGAACCGGGCTTCACCGGACGCACCACCAGCAAGCCGGCCGACTGCATGCCACGTGTATCGCCTCCGGCCGCCTGGCCCGCATCGAGCGCATCCATCAGGCGCTCGCCCATGGTTCCTTTGCTGCGCTCATAGGCGCGAGCCATGCTCTTCACCACGTCCTCACTGGCCAGCGTGTTCCCCTGCACTGAGAAATTCTTGCCGCTCACGCTGCCCGCATAGCCGCCCAGATGGATGGGATCGGCCTTGTCGAAGTTGCGATCGAGGACCCGTTTGCCCGTATAGACGGCGGACTCGCCTTTTGCATTGATGACCGCGAGCTGCCGGCGGTCTCGGCCCGGGTCTTCGTCCGTGAGTCGCTTGACGACTTCCGCCGGGCTGAGCCCCTGCTTCAGCAGCTCGATCGCCTTGGGGCCGTAGAGCTGGTTGGCGGCTGCCTGAGTGGCGACGGCACCGACACCGGCAACGGCATACGGTACGGCGGCGCCAGAGGTGAACGCGTGTGACTGCACGCCGACACCCAGCTCCTGGGTGTCGGGATCGTAGGCGATGATCGAGAACGTCGCGAACCACCGCTCGGGATTCGACGGCGCCTCATCCCACGGCACGTTGACGTTCTGAGCCACCGCCTGCCCTGAGGCGCCCACCCCGACCGCCACAACCAGCAGCAGGGCCCACTCGAACACGCAGGATTTCATTTTCATTGTCTGTCCGTCCGTATTCGATGCGTCCGCACGTCGAGGTGCGCAGGGTTCAGCGGCTGGCCTGGAGCGCCTTGATCTGCTTCACCGCCGTATCGACCTTGTAGTCGAAGAACCGCTTGCCGATCTCGTCACTGGAGCGGCGGGCGTCGCCGCTGATGCCGTTGTTGATCGGCTTGTAGCCGGGTTCGGGCTTCTGGCCGCGCGGACGCACAGGATCGCCCAGCGCATTGGCGAGCTGATCGCGACGCACGTATTTGTTCTCGGTATCGAGATACATCATCAAGGAGGTGTCGAGGATGCCGGCATGCGTACCGGCCGGATAGCCTTCCTTGACCAGCATGTCGCTGAACTCGCGATTGGCCTTGGTGTAGCTCTCGTCCGCGTAGAACACGCGCACGCCCTTGGCCTTGTGCTTGTCGTCCAGTTTCTTCGCGACGGATGCATAGACACCGTCCGGGCCCTGACCACCACCGCTGTCGCCCATCAGGATGACCGTGGTGAAGCCGTTGACGATGGCGTCCTCGGCGAGGCGCTCCATCACCGGTCCGAGCAATTCCACCGGCAGGTCGAGGCTACCGGGTAGATCGGCCGACATGCCCGTCGGCGAGAACGGCATCACCGGCATTGCGATGGCGTTGCCGAGCTTCTCGGCAATGGCCTTCACGATGGGACGCGCCATCATGTTGTGGCCGCCGGTGGCGTTCTGCGGGCCACGCTGCTCGACGCCACCGGTATAGAAAAGCGCCGTGGTCTTGCCGGCGGCGATGGCTGCTTTCACTTCCGGCCACGTCATCAATTCGAGTTCGACGGAGGTACCGGCTGCGGCGGCACGCGCAGGCTCCGCCTGCATCAGCGCAACACCGGACAACAAGCTCAGAGCGACGAGCGCACTACGATAACCCTGCATAATTCAGAAATTCCCCGTGTGAATGTGGATAAACCGGTGCAACACTCGTCTCAATGCCTGGCGTCCGTCACCTTCCGTCCACCTTCCATTGCGTCGGCCTCGGGATGCGTAATGAATGCCTGGACCAGGTTGACCGTGAGCGCCGAGGAAATGGCGGTCATCTCGCCTTTCTCGTTCGGATAGGCATCGGCCATCTTGCGCAACGTCCAGTAGAACTCCGCCGGATCCAGACGCCCGTACGACAGGTGGTGAGTGGACCAGGCGGTCAGCCAAGTGTAGTACGACTCCACGTCCATGTATCCGGCAATCAGGCCGTCCGCCCGCTCCGGGGTGAGCGTCAATTTCAGACGCATGTCGCGCCAGTTCAGCAAGGTCGGCACGTCGTTGTAGATCGCCCAGGGATAGATGCCTTCCTTGATCGGCTCGGTGATCAGTACGCCATCGACGATCTTGCCCTTCAGGTGCTGAATGATCGGCTTGCCCCAGCGCATGTCGATGCGCTGCGTGCCGCCCGGCGCCACGCCTTCGCCCGTGGCGTCCAGCAACACCGGATCGCGGCCGCGATAGATGGTGACGGCAACGTCGTCCGAATTGGACAGATCGTCGACGTTGCTGATCTCGATCAGGGTGCGATTCCAGGTCGAGGTGCGCACGAACTTGTTGCCGAACAATTGCAGCTGGCCTTCGGGCTGACGGAACTGCGCATTGCAGCCGAGAACCTTCTGCAGCGCGTTGTCGATGCCCTTCTCCCCCGTCGGGCTGACGTAGTCGTTCGGTCCGACCTTGCCGTCGAGATTCACGCCGACACCGATGTTCCCCTTGGCAAAGATGTAGGGGAACTGCATCTGCTTGTCGTTGGGAAAGAACTTCAGGCTCTCGCGGGCGAGCTGGGTGTTTGCGACCGGGCCGCCGTTGGGATAGAGCGCCTTGAAGGTTTCGCGCGGGCCGTAGCCGGCCAATCCTTGCGGGCAGTCCTTGTCCACATCCGCGGTCTGGTAGAAAGCCCAGTGCAGGTCCGTGGTGACGTAGCCGATGGTGCGCGTGGCCGCTATCGATTGGCTGCCGTCGGCCAGGGCCATGCTGGCCGTCAGGCTCGTCACCGCCAGCGCCGCCCACATTCCACAGGTCTTGTTTGATACGAGTCGCATGTCAGATCACCCGTAGCCAGAATGCCCTGAAACCATTGCGGCGCCCCTGCCACTCGCCCATCGAGTGACCGCGGAATTCGCCGGGTTGCTCGTCGCCCGAATAGGTATATATCGGCCGCCCGCGGAAAGCCCAGACACGCACCGCACCCGCCTGCCCCTCGGCGGCCTGGCGATCGGTTTTGGGGTCGACCGAGATGATCGACCAGACGCTGCCTTGGCTTATCTCGTCGG
>DATMEZ010000024.1:0-12444 GCA_035556415.1 Povalibacter sp. | reverse complement strand
CGACGTCGTACTGACCGGGCGTCGGCAGCGGCGGATCGAGGCGCGGGAACACGCGAAGCCCGGGCACTTGGGATACAGCGCCATAAACCTCGCCGTACATCTGTTCGGTCGAGCGGCCGCGCTCGTGCCAGTCCTTGGCCACCATGCCACCGAATCCGCCCCACGCGGCCGTGAGCGACCACATGAAACGGGTCTCCGGGAAGGCAGCGATGGCCTGCACCACCTTCTTGGTGTCGCGGTCGGTCGCCGCCAGCGTCGAATCCGGCGAAGCCTCGAAGAACAGGCTGATGTGGCTCTGGTCCTCGACCGGCGCCAACTCCTGGCGCGAGTACATGTACAGCGGCCAGGCTGCTGTGGTAACGACCAGGGCAATCGCGACGATGGCCCAGCGCATTCCCAGCGCACCGTCCAGCAGCTTCGCGTAGTTGCGGCTGACCACATCGAAGCCGCGATTGACCAGCGAGGTCAGCCGGCTCTCCTTGCCGTGCGCATGCACGAAGCGCGAGCTCATGACCGGCGACAGCGTCAGCGCCACGACACCGGAAACGACCACTGCCGCCGCCAATGTGATCGCGAACTCCAGGAACAGCGATCCGGTGAGACCCCCCTGGAAGGCGATCGGCGTGTAGACGGTGGCCAGCGTAATGGTCATCGCCACGATGGGCCCGGCCAGCTCCCGCGCACCGAGCAAGGCAGCGTCGATGCGCGATCTTCCTTCACGCACGTGCCGCTCGACGTTCTCCACCACCACGATGGCATCGTCCACCACCAGGCCGACCGACAGCACGATGGCCAGAATGGTCAGAAGATTGAGACTGAAACCGCAGGCGATCATCACGATGGCCGCGCCCACCAGCGATACCGGCATCGCCACCAGCGGCACCAACGCCGTGCGCACCGAGCCCATGAACAGGAACACCACGATGGCCACGATCAGCACCGTCTCGCCCAGCGTCTTGGTGATCTCCTTGAGTGCGCTGCGCATGAACATGGTGCCGTCCCACACCAGCTGCATCTCGACATCCGCCGGCAAGGTCTTCTGGATCTCACCCATGGCATCGCGCAGGTGCTGAGCGACTTCGATCTCGTTAGAACCCGGCAGCGGCCACACGCCCAGGTAGACACTCTGCTGCTCGTTGTACTTGGCCACCATGGCCGCCTCTTCGGCGCCGAGCTCGACGCGCGCCACGTCGCTCAGGCGCACGATCGCACCGTCGCGATCGGCGACGATCAGGTTCTCGAATTCGCTAACCGCACGCAGGTCGGTGTCGGCGAGCAAATTGATCTGTACCAGATTGCCCTTGGTCTGCCCGACCGCGGCCAGATAATTGTTCCGCCTCAGCGCCTCATGCACGTCGCCGGGCGCAAGATTGCGGGCCGCCAGACGGTCCGGATCGATCCACACGCGCATGGCCAGCGGACGCGCGCCTTCGAAGCTGACACGCTGCACGCCTTCGAGCGTGGACAGCTGTGGCTGCAGCGTGCGCGACAACCAGTCGGTCATTGCCGGAACGTCACGCTGCTCGGAGGTGAAAGACAGATAGAACGTTGCATACGGCCGATCGGCGCGCTGCACTTCGATGACAGGCGGCTCAGCTTCCGCGGGCAGCTCTGAGCGAACCTGTTGCAGGCGCGCGGTGACTTCGGCCAGCGCCGCGGTGCTGTCGTGGTCGAGTTTCAGCCGCACCGTGATGGTGCTGACGCCGGGCCGGCTGGTGGACTCGACATAGTCGACGCCGCTGATCGCGGAGACGGCCCTTTCGATGGGCGTCGTCAGAAAGCCGCGAATGGTCTCGGCGCTGGCGCCGGTATAGACCGTAGTGATGATGACGGAGGAACTCTCGACGCTGGGGAACTGCTGCACCGGCAAATTGAGCAGCGCCCGCGCGCCGACCAGCACGATGACCAGGTTGACCACCAGGGCCAGAACCGGATGCTTGATGAAAATATCGGTGAACGAGCGCATGAACCTGATTCCCTGGAACGACGACCTAGAGGTGCGCGCCCTGACCTGCAGCCTGGTTGAATGCCACCGAGCCGGCTGGATTCTCGATTGCCACCAGCGCAGCCTCGCGCAGCTTGAATGAGCCGGACGCGGCCACCCGCTCGCCTGGTGACAGGCCCCCGGTAACCACGACTTCATCGCCCGTCATCGCATCGACCTGCACTTGCCGCAGATGAGCGCGCGTGTGGCCCTCCTTGTCCGCGAGAAGAACGAATACGTGGTCTCCCGCCGGGCCTTTGCGCAGCGCGCTGGCAGGAATGGCAACCGCCATGCGCGGCGTGCCGATCGGAATCTGAATCCTCACCGACGCACCGGGCGCCGGCGTTCCGTTCTCCTCCTGGATCTTCGCGCGCACCGTACGATTCCGGGTCGCCGGATCGACTCTCGCATCGACAGCTACGATGGCCGCACTGGTGGGCGAAATCTCGCCCGCAGCAAACACGTTCACCATGTTGCCGGCACGCAGTCCGGCTGCAATCTGTTGTGCAACCGTGAAATCGACGTAGGCGGAATCGTCCACGCCCTGCAATGTCGTCAGCAGCGTGCCCTCGTTCAGATACTGACCGGGATGCACGTCGGCGATGCCGACACGAGCACGAAACGGCGCTCGAATCGTCTTACGCGCGATGACCGCCTTGATGCGGGCAATCTGTGCCAGCGAGACATCACGCTCGGCGCGCGCGCTATCCACCTCCATCTCCGACGCAGCGCGGTGTTCGCTCATGCGTTGCATGCGCGCGAACTGGGTTCGAGCCAGCTCAGCCTGGGCTTCCAGCGCCTCGAGCTCCGCTTCCTCGACCGAGACGTCCAGCGCCACCAGCACCGTGCCGGCTTCCACCACCTGCCCGGGAACCAACGACACTGCACGCACGGTGCCGGACAATTCATTGCGCACGGTGATCGAACGCAGCGCCACTACGGTGCCGATCGAAGTCGTGGTGCGACTGTGCTCACGCTCCTGCGCCACCGCGACGGCCACTGCTTCGGCCGGCTCCGGCTGACTTGCGGCGATCTCCGCCGCTTCCGCCAAGCTCGATCGCTTCCAGGCCGTCAACGCGATTCCAATACCAACGACAACGCCGATCAGCACCAACGGCGCCGCCCACTTGTGACGAATCATCGGGGTCAACACTCCCTGCCTCGAATGAGAATTGCGGCGTACGTTAGCGGCGGGCAGGAAGTGGAGAAATGGGTGAGCACGAAACTCACTCATGCCGACGAAGCAGGAATATCGCGCCGGTCATCGGATTGCGACGTCAAACGTTGGCGATACCCGTGACAGGCAGGTTACGGCAGACGATCGAATCGCTTTGCGCGTTCGCTTCGGCCGTCAGGCAATGGCATCACCGCATTGCATCGAGTCGCCGCAAGCTGCACCACCACATCAAAGCGTCTTTCGTCATAACCAGAACACGGGTGGCACCACTTGCCAAGCGTTCGCGATTTCAATCACGCTTTTCCTGCAGCAGCGGTCGGATCAGATCGATGGGCAGCGGGAAAACGATGGTGGAAGTCTTCTCACTGGAAATGTCTGCCAACGTCTGCAAGTAACGCAGCTGCATCGCGCGAGGATCGGCACTGAGTACGTGAGCGGCGTCGACCAGCATGGCGGCCGCCTGCTTCTCGCCTTCGGCATGAATCACTTTGGCGCGGCGCGTACGCTCGGCTTCCGCCTGCTTGGCAATCGCGCGGATCATGGTTTCATCCAGGTCCACATGCTTGATCTCGACGTTCGACACCTTGATGCCCCAGGCGTCGGTGGCCTGGTCCAGGATGCGCTGGATGTCCAGGTTGAGCTTGTCGCGCTCGGACAGCATCTCGTCCAGTTCATGCTGGCCCAGCACCGAGCGCAGCGTGGTCTGCGCCAGCTGGCTGGTCGCTTCGAAGGGGCTGGCGACCTGGATGATGGTGCGCGCCGCATCGACGATGCGGAAATACACCACCGCATTGACCTTCACCGAAACGTTGTCGCGCGAGATGACGTCCTGGGTCGGCACGTCCAGCACGATGATGCGCAGGTCCACCTTGACCATGCGCTGGATGAAGGGCACCACGATGATGATGCCCGGCCCCTTGGTGCCGGTGTAGCGCCCGAGCGTGAAGATCACGCCGCGCTCGTACTCATTGAGGATCCTGATCGCCGAGAAAATCAATATGGCGAGGATGACGGCGGCAACGATCACGGGCATGTGCTTCTCCTGTCGTTCAAGTCTTCTGGATCGGCCCGCCGGAACGCGCCGGCTCGACCTGCAACGTCAGGCCATCGACCCGCACGATGCGCAGCGGATCGCCCGCTTTGACCGCTTCGCGGGTGACGGCATTCCAGATCTCGCCGCGCACGCGGACCGGCCCGGTACGCTCGAAATCGGCCATCGCCACGACCGGCTCATGCAGCAACTGCTCGGTGCCGGTAACCACCGGGCGCTTGCGCGAGCGCGAGAAATAAGTACTGATCAGCAATGCCACCAGCGCACCTGCGACGGCGATGCCGCCGATCAGGCCGCGCGCGACGGTGAAGCCTGGCGCGTTGGTATCCATGAGGATGATCGAGCCGATCACGAAGGCGACCACGCCACCCAATCCCAGTGAGCCGAAACTTGGAGCGAAGGCCTCGGCGACGATCAGCGCGATTCCCAGGATCATCAACCCCAGTCCGGCGTAATTGACCGCCAGCACCTGGAACGCGTACAGCGCCAACAGCAGCGCGATGGCGCCGACGACTCCAGGCAGGATCGCGCCGGGGTTGTAACCTTCCAGCAATAAGCCGTACACGCCGATCAGCATCAGCAGATAGGCGACGTTCGGATTCGTCAGCATCGCCAGCAGCTTGGTGCGCCAGGTCGCTTCCACGCGCTCCACTGTGAGATCCGCCGTGGCCAACGTCAGCTCGCCGGTGCTCACTTTCACCACACGGCCGTCCATCTGGCGCAAGAGGTCGGTCACGTCGGCGGCCTGGATGTCGATGACCTTCTGCGCCAGAGCCTGGGTGGCCGAGAGGCTCGCAGCCGTGCGCACGGCGGACTCGGCCCATTCGGCATTGCGGTTGCGCAGCTCCGCCAGCCCACGAATGTAGGCGACGGCATCGTTCACCATCTTGTGCTCCATCGCACTGCCTGAGGGTGGCTGCGATTTTTCCGCGGAGTCCGGCTTGGACTCATCCGGTTTGGAATCGTCGGGCTTCGGCCCCTGCGGCGCCGGCATGGACGGTGCGCCGATCTGCACCGGCGTTGCGGCACCGAGATTGGTGGCCGGCGCCATGGCGGCGATGTGGCTTGCATACAGCAAGTACGTACCGGCGCTTGCAGCGCGGGCACCGGACGGCGAAACGTAGATCGCCACCGGAATCGGCGACGCCAGAATCGCCCGGATCATGTCGCGCATGGAGGAATCGAGCCCGCCAGGCGTGTCCAGCTGCACGATGACGACCCGCGCGTTGCGTTCGGTCGCCTGTTCCAGCGTCCGCAAGAAGAAATCGCTGGTCGCCGGTCCAATCGCGTCCCGAATTTCCAGCAACACCGCAACTGGCGGCTGATTCGCACGCGCAGGCGGTTGCTCGTTTGCCGCGAACGCGGCAAACGCGAGCAGCGTGACGAGCAGGTATGCCCATCGTTGCATACGCGGAACGCTCACACATCCTCCGGAAAACGGCTGCATCGGCAGCCTCGTCCGATACTAAGCCACGCTGGACGAGGACCGAGAGAGTATGAAACGCAGTGCGATCCGCTGATCGCTGTGATCCGAGCGGCGAACGGGACCGAAATCGTTGCGGGCCCGGCGGATTTCACCGGGTGGATGTTGCAACGCAGGGCCGGTAGCACAACCACGATGACGGTGGCCCGCTGCGCAACCGGCGCAACACAAAGGCATTGACCTAAGTTTCAGCGGCTTCTATGGTTAGGCACATGCCTAACCAATCGACCCAGCTCAACCGCGTGTTCCAGGCCCTGGCCGACCCGACCCGGCGTGCCGTGCTCGAACGCCTGGGCAGCGGCCCGGCCGCGATGAGCGAGCTGGCGCTGCCGTTCAAGATGGCACTGCCCTCGTTCGCGCAGCATTTGAACGTGCTGGAGGATTGCGGGCTGGTGCGCTCGCGCAAGTGCGGACGGGTCCGCACGTACCAGCTGGCGCCGCAGCGATTGAAAACGGCAGAACATTGGCTCACGACGCAGCGCTCGAAATGGGAGCGCCGCCTGGATCAGCTGGACACCCTTCTCAACGAACTCAAGGAGCAACCATGACCCCTGCAAGCCCCATTCACATCGACCCGAAACTCGACCTGGTGCTGGAGCGCATCGTCGAGGTCCCGAAGGAACTCGTCTGGAAGGCATGGACCCAGCCCGAGCTGCTCAAGCAATGGTTCACGCCCGCAGCCGTGGTCCACGGTGGATTGCGAGCTCGACCTGCGCCCCGGCGGCATTTTCCGCACGGTGATGCGCTCGCCGGAAGGCCAGGACTTCACCAACCTCGGCTGCTACCTGGAAGTGGTCGAGAACGAACGCCTGGTCTTCACCAACGTGCTCGAGCCCGGCTTCCGGCCTGCCGGCCGCGGCGACAGCCCGGACCGCCCGGAATGCGACACCATGCCGTTCACGGCGGTCGTTTCGATGGAAGCGCACGGCAAGGGCACCAAGTACACCGCCATCGCTATCCACCGTGATCCGCAGGGACGTGAAAAGCACGAGCAGATGGGCTTCCACGACGGCTGGGGCGCCGCGCTGTACCAGCTGGTTGCACTGGCCAAGCGCCTGTAATCCCGCAACGCCATCGAATGGCGCGGCGTGAATGTCGAACGATTCATGCCGCGCCGTCACAATGCAACGAGTCACGCGCTCGATGGATTTGCGCCGTCCTATGCGGTTGATGCCATTGGGCTATCTGCCCGGCAGGCGATGCAGTCTCGCGGCGTCACTGAACTTACGACTTCATCGAGTTCATGAGCTCATCGTAACGCCGCTGCATTTCCTCGACCGAGACCTCCTCGATCTGGTGCCCGAGCAGCCACTCGTGGCCGAACGGATCGCGTACCACACCGGAGCGCTCACCATAGAAAGCATCTGTGGCTGGCCGCGTCACGACCGCACCGGCGTCAACTGCCCGCGCGATCCATTCATCGGCGTCGTCCACGTGCAGATGGATACAGAAGGTCGTGCCACCCAGCGCTTCCGGCCCGACGATTCCCAGCTCCGGATATTCCTCCGACAGCATCAGCGTGGTCGAGCCGAGCTTGATCTCGGCGTGACCGATGCGACCGCTCGGCTCGGTCAGCCGAAACAGCTCGGTGGCGCCGAACGCCTTCTTGTAGAACTCGATGGCCTGTGCGGCGCGCCGGACTCGCAGATACGGATAAACCTCGTGCACGGCAAACGATGGCGATGGGCTCATGGCATTGCATCCTCGGCGAGATAGTGCGGCCAGTCTGCGCAAAGCAGACGGCGCCGGTATTGTAAGAAAGCGCAATCCTTCAGCGCGTATCCACTTCCGCATGCAGCGGATCTCGATCCGGCACTGGCCGATAGGCGCCGGGCGTCACTCCGGCAAATTCGCGAAACTCCCGCGTCAGGTGCGACTGATCGTAGAACCCGTGGTCGAGCGCGATCTGTGCCAGTTCGCTTTTGCCAACCGCGATCTGCGCCACCGCCCGCTTCAGTCGCTGCACGCGGGAATACAGCTTCGGCGTCAGGCCGACGATACTGTCGAACAACGCAACGAAGCGACGTTCGCCGTACCCGGTGGCGTGCTGCACCGCTTCGATGCGCAGTGGCCGGCTCGAATCGAACTGACGGAGCGCAAAACTGATGGCGGGATTCACCAGCAGGGGCAGCTGAAGCCGACGCAGAAACTCCCGCTCCAGCACCCGAAACATGGCGCGCGGCTCACCTGCTTCCAGCAGCTGTTCCCGGACGCAGCGTGCCTGGACGCCCCAGATGTCTTCCAGTGCGAGATGCCGGTCGCGCAGCTCGCTTGCCGGCAGGCCGAGCAGCACACCGCCGCCAGGACGGAAATGCACGCCGACCACGTGCACGTCCTTGCGTGCATCCAGCACGAAGTACCGCGATTGTGCGCCGTGCACGATCGCACCGTTCACGGTCAGCCCCTCCCGATCGGCGGCATCCCGGAACATGCGAATGCGATCCTCATGGAGATTGAAGGTCACATCGACGCTGCCGCCGGGCAAGGCGCGCTCGCATCGACGTTGGGGCGCGTACCCGCGGCGATACCAGAAAGAATCTATGTAGCCCGAGAGCGGCGCGGCGGGGGAGTAGCGAAACGACTGCATGACGGATCTCACGGATCGCTGTGGGACAGCCTACTCCGGGCCGCGGCAAAATGCCGCCACGCCAGCGCCGCCCGCTGATGACGGACGCATCGCGACCAGTCAGAATCCGTCCCATGTCCACCGTCGCCCTCTGGATGCTCGCGCTGGTGCTGATGCTGGTCGGCGTGCTCGGCATCGTGCTGCCGGCCTTGCCGGGCATTCCGCTGATGTATGCCGGCATGGTGGTGGCGGCGGCCATCGACGACTTCCAGCGTATCGGCTGGGTCACGCTGGCGGTGCTGGGCTTCTTCACCGTCGTCGCGGTCGTCATCGAGTTCGCCGCGTCCGCGCTCGGCGCCAAGCAGTTCGGAGCCAGCGCACGCGCCATCTGGGGCGCACTGATCGGCACCGTGGTCGGATTGTTCTTCGGCGTAGCCGGATTGGTGCTCGGTCCTTTCGTCGGCGCCCTGGTCGGTGAACTGTCGGTTCACGGGCGCCTGGGCCAGGCCGGGCGCGTCGGCATGGCCACCTGGATCGGGCTGATCTTCGGCACGCTCGCCAAGATCGCCATCGCCTTTGCCATGCTCGGCATTTTCGTGCTGGCGTACTTCGTCGGCTGAGCCGCGTTTGGACAACCTCACTCACAGCCTCGTCGGCGTCCTGGTCGGCGACACCCTCGCAACAACCACTGCCGAAACCCGCGACGGACTATCGCGGGAACGACGCCGCAACCTGTTCGTATCGCTGATGCTGGCCGGCAGCAACCTGCCGGACCTGGATTTTCTCCAATCGGTCATCCGCGGCGACAAGATCGACTACCTGCTGCAGCATCGCGGCCACACGCACACCGTGGTCGGCGCGCTGATCATGGCGGCGTTGATGCTGCTCGCCAGCGAGGCCTGGTGCCGATGGCGCCGCTGGACCCTGTCCCGGACCGATCGCCTGCAGATCGCCGGCCTGTGCACGCTGGCGCTGCTGCTGCACGTCGCCATGGATTTCACCAACAACTATGGCGTGCATCCGTTCTGGCCGTTCTATGACGGCTGGCTTTACGGCGACTCGATCTTCATCTGGGAGCCGCTGCTGTGGACCGCCGCAGCGCCGCTCGTGTTCACGTTGCGCACACGGACCGCCCGCACGCTGGTGGCTGCGTTGATCGCCACTGCGGTTGCCGTTTGCATCGGCAGCGGCCTGGTGCCGATCGTGTTCGTGGTTGCGCTCATCGTGCTGGTGCTGGGACTGCTGCTGATCGGCTACAAGGCATCGCGCCGGGTGGCATTGATTGCTGGAGTCGTCGCGTGGCTGTCGATCACGGCCATTTTCGCCGTCAGCCGTGGCATTGCCGACCATCGAATCGAGCGATTCGTCGCACGCCAGTTCCCGCAACTGGACACGCTCGAGCGCGCCTTGACGCCGAACCCGGCCAACCCGGTCTGCTGGGACGTGATGCTGGCGCTGACCGACGCCGATCACTACCTCGTTCGCCACGGCACCTGGTCGCTTGCACCGTCGCTGATGCCGGCGGATCGGTGCCCAGGCCGTGGCTTGTTCAAGGACATCACCGCGCCGGTCACGCCCATGGCGGATGCAAACACCGCGTTCGTCTTCTGGCACGGTGAAATCGTCATGCCACGCAGGCAGTTGGGCCAGCTCGCAGCCACCAGCTGCCAGGCAGCGGCCTTCCTGAGATTCGCCCGCGTGCCCTGGACGCTGGAACGCAGCGGCACGTGGATCGTCGGTGACCTGCGCTACGACCGTGAACCGGAATTGGGCTTCGCCGAGATCGAGCTGAAACCGGGCGCCGCGACCTGCCCGAAGCGGCTCCCGCCCTGGATTGCACCACGCAATGATCTACTAAGCCTGGATGGATCGACGCAAGATTCCATCGGCGAATGAGCGCCGTCGTTTAAGTACCGTTCAGACAACCTCATCCTTTCACCTAATTTTGCCGGCGCCTGCGCATTGTGACCGCTTGGTGCTTGCGAGTTTGCATGAGTTGCGTCTATAGATAGCCGTCATTCTCAACGCCACGGATCTGCCAACATGTCGAATCGCTTTCGAAGCAAAACTGCGCTCCTGTTGATTTCGGGCCTGGCGGTTGCCGCACCGCTGAGCATGCTGGTCGCCCAGGACGACCATGCCCACGGGGAAGGCATCTACAAGGTGCGTCACGACGGGTACCACAAGCTCGGTGATGCCTTCAAAACCCTCCGCGACGAGACCGGCGGCCGTTCGCCCAACGTAGCGGCGATCAAGGAAGCGGCCCAGGTAGTGAGCGATACCTCGGTCCATCAGTACGACTGGTTCCCAGCCGGGTCCGGCCCCAAGGCCGGCGTGAAGACGCGCGCCAAGGCGGAAATCTGGAGCAAGCCGGAGGATTTCGCGGCGGCGCAGAAACTGTTCGCCGACCAGGCGAAGAAGCTGCACGCGGCGGCCAACAGCGGCGACGTTGCAGCCGTCAAGGCGCAGTTCGGCGAGACCGGCAAGGCCTGCAAGAACTGCCACGACAACTTCCGCGCCCCTGAAGACAAGAAATAAGGTGCCCTGGGGCCCGCGCTGCGCGCGGGCCCGTCCGCCATGAGCACGCCCGCGAACCACGTCCAAATCTGGGATTCCGCAACCCGCCTGGTGCACTGGTTGATGGTCGTGCTCGTGGCGACTTCGTGGTGGACCGCTGAAAACGGTGAGCTCGAATATCACCGTTACAGCGGTTACGCGCTGCTCGGACTGCTGGTGTTTCGCCTGTACTGGGGCTTCGCCGGCAGTTCGACCGCACGCTTTGCCGAGTTCGTCCGCGGCCCGCGAGCGATCTGGGCTTATCTGAAACAGCTGCCGTCACGCGTCAGCGATCACTCCATCTCCACCCCCGGCCACAATCCGCTCGGTGCGCTGAGCGTGCTGGCGCTGCTGGCCCTGATGATCGGCCAGGTCACGCTGGGACTGTTCGCCGTCGACGTGGACGGCATCGAGTCGGGCCCGCTGTCGCACATGGTCAGCTTCGAGACCGGCCGCGCCTGCGCCGAGCTGCACGAGACGCTGTTCGACGTGCTGCTCGTCTTCATCGGCCTGCACATCGCCGCGGTGCTGTTCTATCTGATCTACAAGCGCGACAACCTGATCGCCGCAATGATTCACGGCCGCCGTCGAGTGCCGCACGACAGGTCGACTGCTCCCTCGTTCGCATCGCTGCCGCGGTTCGTGATCGGCGTAGCCCTCGCCGGCGTGGTGGTGTGGATCGTGGCCAGGGGCGGCAACATCCTCTAGCCGCGGACCGCGGCTCCGACCCGGAAAGATTCCGTCGTCCTTCCAGGAAGGACCTTTCGTCATTCCCGCGCATGCGGGAATCCATCCGAATCAATCAGATGGACTCCGCCCGCCTGCGCGGGAGTAACGAGCGTCGGAACATTCCTAGCGTTTCGACACCGGCGCCTGCGGCGCGACGAACGGCAGAACCCGCGCCGGGTTCTCGTGCATGATCCTGTGGATCGTGGCCTCGCTCACGCCTTTGGCCTTGAGGCCCGGCAGGACGACGTCGTTGATGTACGTGTAACCGCCCCCGCCATTCTCCTTGAGCTGCGCCTGCGAGCAGATGTCGTGCGAAAGAATGATCTGGTCGGCATAGCCCGCCTTGATCATGGCGTAGATGCTGTCGATCAGCGTGGCATCGGCATCCGGCTTGCGATTGGACTGCCCCATGTAGTCCCACTCGACGTACGCGCCGCGCTTGAACACGGCCTCCTTGGTGGGCACGTCGCGCTCGCCGGTATGCGACATCACGACGCGATGCAGATCGACGCCTTCGGATTCGATGATGTCGAGCACTTTCATCATCTCGTCGAGCGGCTCGAAGTTATGGATCGACATCGGAGCACCGGTGATGCGGGCCGCACGCGCGCTGGCGCGGATGCTCTTGAGCTCGTTCTCGGTCAGCGGCTTACCGACCACGCCCACTTCACCGATGATTCCTGAGCGGATGTCGGTTCCCTGCGCGCCCACCGTAACGTCGCGCACGATGATGTCGGTGAGCTGCTCGACGCTCAGCTGGTCCATGTCGGCCGGGTGCATCTGCTTCATGTAGAAGCCCGCGCCCATCACGACGTTGAGGCCGGACGCGCGCGACGCCAGCTTCAGCGCCAGCGGATCGCGAGTCAGACCGAACACCGAGACATCGACGATGGTTCCG
>DATMEZ010000023.1:0-14142 GCA_035556415.1 Povalibacter sp. | reverse complement strand
CTGGCCGAGATCACGCCGCTGTTCATGAAGGCGCACTCGGTCGAGCCGGCGCCGGGATTCAAGCCGTACGACGCGCTGCGGCTGGCAGGCAAGGACGTCTACGTGCGTGAAGGCTGTTACCTGTGCCATTCACAGATGGTGCGCACGCTGCGCTTCGAGACGCAGCGCTACGGCGACTACTCGGACGCCAGCGAGTCGGTGTACGACCGTCCGTTCCAGTGGGGCTCCAAGCGCACCGGCCCGGACCTGGCGCGCGTCGGCGGCAAGTATTCCGACGACTGGCAGCGCCTGCACCTGCTCGATCCGCGCAAGGTCGTTCCTGAATCGAACATGCCTGCCTACGCCTGGCTCGCCAACGCACAAGTCGACGGCGAGGACATCCAGGCGCGCATGCGCACGCTGCGGCGGCTGGGCGATCCGTACACCGACGAAGAAATCGCCGCGGCGCCGGATGCTGTCGACGGCAAGACCGAGCTCGATGCCATCGTCGCGTATCTGCAAGGCCTGGGTGTGCGCAACGTCCCTGCTCCCGCAGCGGAAGTGGCAGCGGCAGGTGCGCCATGAATCCGGCCTGGGGACATTTCATCGGCGTGGTCATCGTCATGTTGATGCTGGTGTTCATCGGCATCTGGATCTGGGCCTGGCGGCCGCGGCACAAGAGCGCGTTCACGGCACTGGCGCAGATTCCGATGCAGGACCCCGGCGGCGTTGAGGACGAGCAATGAGCGGTTTCTGGTCGGGCTGGATCAAGTTCCTGGTGGTGCTCAACCTGGGCATCACGTTCTTCCTGTTCATCGCGGCGCAGCGGCTGAAGATTCCCACGCAGCCCGACGGCACCAGCGGTCACGTCTGGGCGCACGGCGTGCTGCGCGAAGGGGTGCGCAAGCTGCCGTTGTGGTGGGTGCTCTCCTCGGCCGCTGTGTTCCTCTGGGGTTTCACCTATCTGGCCCTTTATCCCGGGTTCGGCAGTTCCCAGGGACTGCTCGGCTGGACTTCGCATGGCGAATGGCAGCGCGAGCTGGAAAGCAACAATGCGCGGCTGGAATCGAAGCAGCAGCCGCTGCGCAGCATGAGCATCCAGCAGCTGGCAGACAACGCTGACGCCGTAGCCATCGGCCATCGTCTGTACCTCGACAACTGCGCCGCCTGTCATGGCAGCGAAGCTCGTGGCAATCAGGCGCTGGGCGCACCGAACCTGACCGACGAGGACTGGCTGTACGGCGGCGACGGCAACACCATCCTTGCCAGCATCCAGGAGGGCCGTAACGGCGCCATGCCGCCGTGGGGCGACGCATTGGGCCAGGAAGGCGTGAACGAAGTTGCCTCGTACGTACTGAGCCTGCGCGGGACTCAGGCCCCGGCCGACTGGGTCGAAGCTGGCAAAGCCCGCTTTGCCATGATGTGTGCCGCCTGCCACGGCGCGGATGGCCACGGCAATCCCACGCTCGGCGCGCCGAATCTGACCGACGACGTCTGGTTGTACGGCGGCGACTTCGCCAGCGTCGCGGCCAGCATCCGTCACGGCCGCAGCGGCGTCATGCCCGCCTGGCGCGGACGCCTGGATGAAGACCAGACGCGTGCTGTAGCCGCGTGGGTGTACAGCAAGGCGCATGGTGGAGCGGCACGTTGATGTCCTCCGAGGTGAAGTGGTACCGGCTGCCGCTGCTGTGGTTGTGTGCAGTCATCTTCTTCGCTTCGATTGCCGGTTGCATCACCATGGTGGTGCTCGCATCGCGTTATCCGGATGAACCGTTGCCGGTGAACGGCGAGCGCCTGCTGAAGATGCCGGCCGGCCCCGCACGAGACCCTGCATGAGCGCCTACGCCGGCACTATTGCAACTGCGGGTGCCGCCGAATGCTGCTGGCACTGCGGTGAAACCTTGCCCGCAGGCGAGATCATTCACGCCCGCATTGCCGGCCAGCGCCGCTCGATGTGCTGTTACGGCTGCCGCGCGGCAGCCGAATGGATCGAACAGCTCGGCCTCGCCGACTACTACCGATTGCGTACCGAGCCCGCACCGAAACCCGATGCGCGCGAAGTTGGCGCCTCGGCGTGGCAGCGTCCCGAGATTTTTCGTCATGTCGTGCGCGATCTGGATGCCGATCGACGCGAAACCATGCTGCTGATCGAAGGTGTGCGCTGTGCGGCGTGCGTATGGCTGATCGAGCGTGCGCTCGGAGCCATGCCGGGAATCGTCAGCATCCAGGTAAATGCTTCGGCGCGACGCGCCCGGGTGGTCTGGCGCGATGCTGAGATCACGCTGCCGAAGATTCTCGAAACGCTCTCACGAACTGGCTATCACGCCTCGCCGCTCGATTCTCAAGCACTGAACGACGTGCGGCGACGCGAGTCGCGCGACGCACTCAAGCGCCTGCTGGTCGCCGGCTTCGGCGCCATGCAGGCGATGATGTATGCGGCTGTACTGTACTTCGGAGGCAACGAGGCGCTCGATCCCTCCACCCATGAGCTGTTTCGCTGGTTGGGCTTTCTCGCCGCGATGCCGGTGGTGTTCTACTCCGCCCGTCCGTTCTTCACCGGAGCGATGCGTTCGCTGCGGGCACGACAGCTCGGCATGGATGTGCCGGTCGCGCTCGCCATTGCGCTGATCTATGCCGCCAGCCTGATCGAAGCCTTGCGTGGTGGCGGTCACGTGTACTTCGATTCGGTGTCCATGTTCGTGTTCTTCCTGCTGGCTGGCCGCTACCTGGAAATGCGTGCCCGCCACCGCGCCGGGGATCTCACCGATGCACTCGCGCGCCTGACGCCGCCGTTCGCCGACCTTCGACGCGACGATGGCACAATCGAGCGGATCGGCATCCACGAACTGCGAGTCGGCCACCAGGTGCATGTGAGCGAAGGCGGCATCGTCCCCGCTGATGGCGCACTGCTCGATGAACAGTGCCGCGTCGACGAAGCTCTGCTCAGCGGAGAATCTGCGCCTGTGACGCGACGTCGTGGCGACATGCTGATCGCCGGCAGCGTGCTGGTCGAAGGCCCCGCGCAACTGCGTATCGAACGAGTCGGAGCCGACACGGCGCTGGCAGGAATTGCCGCACTGGTCGAACGGGCGCAGGCGGAACGTCCGCAGCTGGCACGGGCCGGCGAGCGTGCAGCAAGCCGATTCGTCATGCGCGTGATGATCCTGACGGCGCTCACCGCGATCGCGTGGAGTTACTTCGATCCATCACGCGCCTTTCCGGCTGCCTTGGCCGTACTCGTGGTTTCCTGTCCCTGCGCATTCGCACTGGCGGTGCCTGCAGCAATCACTCGCTCGCTGGCGGTATTGGCGCGCTGGGGTGTGCTGGTCGTGCGGCCGGATGCGATCCAGTCGTTGGCCGAGACGACTCACGTGGTCTTCGACAAGACGGGGACGCTCACGCAGCCCGACCTGACCGTCAGCAATGTGGAAACCTTCAACGGAGCTTCGCGCGAATCCGCCCTGAGAATGGCTGCATCGCTGGCACGTGGAAGTCGTCATCCCGCAGCGCGCGCTATCGCGGCGATGAGCGCTGGTGATCACGTCGAGCAGGCTTCTGACGTGCGTTCGCAGTCGGGGCTGGGTTTGACTGCCTTCGTTGCAGGGCGCGAGCTTCGGCTTGGGCGCATCGATTTCGCTCTGGCCGGACGAGCGGATCTTCACGACTGCGAGGACGCGGTGCTGCTCGCCGACGATACCGGGCCGATCGCGGCGTTCTGGCTGACCGAAAAGCTGCAACCGGGCGCACGTCAGGCAGTGGACGCGTTGGGAGCACAAGGATTGCAGGTAGCGATTGCGAGCGGCGACTCGGCCTCGAAGGTCGAGGATGTGGCTTCGCGCCTCGGGATCTCTCAGTGGCGCGCACGGCAGTTGCCGGCAGACAAACTGGCATGGCTGGCGGATTTGCGAGCCAATGGAGCGTGCGTGATGGCGGTCGGCGACGGCGTGAACGATGCGCCGGTATTGGCCGGTGCCGACGTCGCCGTTGCCGTGGCCGGCAGCGCGGAACTGGCTCAAGCCAGCAGCGACATCGTGCTGGTCGATGGCCGCCTGGGCTCGCTCGCACCCGCCCGCACGCTCGCGAAGCAAACGCTGGCGATCCTGCAGCAGAACCAGCGCTGGGCGCTGTTCTACAACCTCACTGCCGTGCCGGTGGCAGCGCTGGGATTCGTGCCCCCGTGGCTCGCAGCGCTGGGCATGTCGATGAGCTCCGTGTGCGTGATACTGAATGCCTTGCGCATCGGGCGCGAGGAGGCAACGCCATGAACGTACTGCTGGTGATGATCCCGTTGTCCATCCTGCTGCTGCTCGGTGCGGCGGCAGCGTTCTTCTGGGCGGTCGACCACGATCAGTTCGACGACATGGACACGCCCGGACTGCTGCCGCTCGACGACTCCACCCATCATGATGACTGATCATTCCATCGTCACCCTGCCGGCCGCTTTGATCGCCGGTCTGGCGGGCAGCGCCCATTGCTTCGGCATGTGCGGCGGAATCGCAGGCGCCTTGGGGATGCGCGCATCGCGAAGCGCTGAAGCTCCGGTGCAGGCAGTTTTCCACTCCTCCCTGCATCACGTCGGGCGGATCAGCGGCTACGCAGCAGCCGGCGCGTTGAGCGGCGCATTCGGCCATGCAGCGCACGCCATCCTGGATCTCGCCCGCATAGGCGTGACGCTGCGCATCGCCAGCGGCGTGCTGCTGTTGCTGATCGCAGTGCGGCTGCTGTGGCGTTGGAATGGATTGGCGATGCTGGAGCGCTTCGGCGCCCGCTTCTGGCTGAAGATCCGGCCGCTAGCCGTTCGCGAAGCCGGCGGCACCGGCGCGCGCAGCGCGCTGACGGTGGGATTTCTCTGGGGATGGCTGCCGTGCGGGCTCGTCTATTCCATGCTGCTGCTGGCTGCAATGACGGGAACCGCGCTGCAAGGCGCCGCGGTGATGGCGGCCTTCGGCATCGGCACGCTGCCGTCGATGCTGGCCAGCAGCGCTTTCGCCTCGCAGCTCCAGCGAATGATCAGCACCGGCTGGTCACGGATGGCGAGCGCGGCCGTCCTGGCCGCGTTTGGAATATGGACGATCGCCGCCCCGCTCTATCCGCACGCTCAGCACGTGCACGTGCATTAGCGAAGGTCTGATCAGTCCTCGCGCACCGTCACCAGCGTGATGATATCGCCCGCGAACTGCCGCAGGTCTTTACCCGCGGCACGATTCTCGGGCGATGCCATCGCGGTCTTGAACGCGGCCTCGTCTGCAAAATGCATCTCGGCGATCAGGTAGAACGCCGGCTCGCCGCCCCAGGGCGGCGAGAAGCCACGATTGAGCACCAGCCGCGCCAGGCCCGGAATCGATTTGACGATGGGCGTGTGCACCTCGGCGTAGTGCTTCTCGAACGCGGCCGGGTCGGCAGGCTGGCGATACAGCGCGACCAGTTTGTACATCGCTTACTCCTGCACCGAGTCCGGCACCGCGTGGACGCTGACCATGGTGAGCACGTTGTAGGCAGCCACGGTCTCGCCGTCCTGGTTGGTGATCTCCGTATCCCAGGCCACTTCGCCCCAGCCTTTCTCGGCACGCAGCGACTTTTCCTTGCAGGTCAGGCGCACCTTGATGCGGTCGCCCGGCTTGACCGGCTTCACGAAGCGCAGGTTGTCCAGGCCGTAGTTGCCCAGCACCGGGCCATACGGCGCATCGACGAACAGCCCGGCCGCGGCCGAGATCAGGAAGTAGCCATGCGCCACGCGCCCGCCGAACAACGGATTACGCGCCGCTTCGGCCTCGTTCATGTGGGCGTAGAAATTGTCGCCACTCAATTCGGCGAAACGCTCGATGTCCTCGACCGTGACCTCGCGCTCGCCCGATTGCAGCGTGTCGCCGATCCGCAGCTCGTGGAACGGCTTGCGGAACGGATGCACGCCCGGATCGAGCTGGCGGGAACCCCGAACCCAGCGTCCAGCGACGGCACTGATCGTCTGCGGCGAGCCCTGTATTGCCGTGCGCTGCATGTAGTGCAGCACACCGCGAATTCCGCCCATCTCCTCACCACCACCGGCCCGTCCAGGTCCACCATGCACCAGCATCGGCAGCGGCGAGCCGTGACCGGTGGAGTCCTTGGCGCAGTCGCGATCGACGACCAGCAAGCGGCCGTGATACGGCGCCAGCCCCAGCACCAGTTCGGTGGCAATCGCCTCATCCGCCGTGAAGACCGAGCCGACCAGGCTGCCTTCGCCACGGCGCGCGTAGGCAATGGCGTCCGCAGTCGTGTCATACGGCAGCAAGGTGCAGACCGGACCGAACGCTTCCACCGAATGCACGGCCTTCGCCGACTTCGGATCACGGCAATAAAGCAGCGAAGGCGCGACGAAGGCGCCCTTGTCGCGATCCGCATTCGCCAGCTCGAACTCGCCGTCGCCGGCGATCAGCTCGGCTTCGCGGCGCAGTTCGGCAATCCGGCCCAGCACCTCACGGCGCTGCGAGAGTCCGGCCAGCGGTCCCATCCTCACCTGTTCCAGCCGCGGATCGCCGACCACCACCTTGGCGAGCTTCGCCTTGATCGCTTCGGCAACCGCATCGGCATGCGCCTGCGGCACGATGGCCTTGCGGATGGCCGTGCACTTCTGGCCCGCCTTCGTCGTCATCTCGCGCACGACCTCGCGCACGAACAGGTCGAACTCCGGCTGGCCCGGTGCGGCGTCGAGCCCCAGCAGGCAGGAGTTGATCGAGTCGGTCTCGGCGACGAAGCGCACCGAATTGGCGACCACTGCCGGATGCACTCGCAGCTTCTGCGCGGTGCTGGCCGAGCCGGTGAAGGACACGACGTCCTGGCAACGCAAGTGATCGAACAGATCACCCACACTGCCGCACACCAGCTGCAACGAACCCTCCGGGAGAATGCCGGACTCGACGATGCGACGGACCACCAGCTCGGTGAGATACGAGGTGGCCGTGGCCGGCTTCACGATGGCGGGAACACCCGCCAGCAGCGTCGGCGACAGCTTCTCCAGCATGCCCCACACCGGGAAGTTGAACGCATTGATGTGCACAGCCGCGCCTTCCAGCGGCACGCAGATGTGCTGCGCCACGAACGCGCCGCTCTTCGAGAGCATCTCGACGTTGCCATCGATATACACGCGGCTATTGGGCAGCTCGCGCGCACCGCGGCTGGCATAGGCGAACAGCGTGCCGAGGCCGCCGTCGATGTCGATCCAGGAATCCGACTTGGTCGCGCCGGTGGCGTATGACAGCGCGTAGAACTCGTCTTTGTACTCCGACAATTTCTTCGCGAGCCGCTTCAGCAGAGCCGCGCGCTCGTGAAAGGTGAGCTTGCGCAATGCCGGACCGCCCACCTCGCGGGCGTGCTGCAGCACAGCCTGGAAATCGATGCCCTCCGACGACGCTTCGGCAATCACCTGCCCGGTGGTCGCATCGCGCAACAACTGTGCATCGCGCTCGCCTGCCTGCCAGCGCCCCTGAACATAGCTCTTCAACTGCATGGACTCTCACCTCTCGAACGGTCGGTCGCATGGCTTCGCATGCGCCACGACCCATGACTGGCGGCTGGACGTGCAGCCGGTTTCCAAACCCTGACTTCAGCGCCCGTGTGGATGGCGCTTGTCGATTACCCGTCGGGCCTTGCCGAGCGATCGCTCGATCGTGCCGGGCTGGCCCACACGTACACGCACGCTGATGCCTACATAAGATTTCACGAAATGGGTCAGCTGCCGCCCCGCCTCCGGTGCCGCGCTGGCTGCATCGACGCCTGCTGCGCATTCCACGTGAACGGTCATCGAATCCAGGTGCCCGTCGCGCGTGAGCTCCAGCACGTAGTGCGGCGCCAGCGCGGGAACCTTGAGAATCATTTCCTCGATCTGTGTCGGGAACACGTTCACTCCGCGTACGATCAGCATGTCATCCGAGCGGCCGACGATCTTCGCCATGCGTCGCATCGAACGTGCCGTCGGCGGCAGCAGTCGCGTCAGATCGCGGGTGCGGTAGCGAACGATGGGCAAGGCCTGCTTGCTCAGCGAAGTGAACACCAGCTCGCCCAGTTCGCCGTCCGGCAGCACCTGGCCGCTGTGCGGATCGACGATCTGCGGATAGAAATGATCCTCCCAGATCACCGGCCCGTCCTTGGCCTCGACGCATTCGCTGGCCACGCCCGGTCCCATCACTTCCGACAGGCCGTAGATGTCCACCGCATCGATGCCCATCGCGGACTCGATCTGCTCGCGCATGGCTTCGGTCCAGGGCTCGGCGCCGAAGATGCCGACCTTGAGCGAGCATTGCCGCGCATCGATCCCCTGGCGCGCGAACTCCTCGGCGATCGCCAGCATGTACGAGGGCGTCACCATGATGATGTCGGGCCGGAAATCGCAGATCAGCTGCACCTGCTTCTCGGTCTGACCGCCCGACATAGGAATGACCGTACAGCCGAGCTTCTCCGCACCGTAGTGCGCGCCCAGGCCGCCGGTGAACAAGCCGTAACCGTACGCCACGTGCACGATGTCACCCGGCCGGCCGCCGCCAGCACGGATCGATCTGGCCACCAGCGAAGCCCAGGTGTCGATGTCCTGCCTGGTGTAGCCAACGACGGTGGACTTGCCGGTCGTTCCGCTGGATGCGTGAATGCGCACCACCTGCTCACGCGGCACCGCAAACATGCCGAACGGATAGTTGTCGCGCAGATCCTGCTTCGCAGTGAAAGGAAACTTGGCCAGATCGGCCAACTCGCGCAGATCGTCAGGATGCACGCCCGCCTGCTCGAAGCTGCGGCGGTAGTGCGGCACATTCTCCCAGGCATGCCTGAGCGACCACTTCAGACGCTGCAGCTGCAGCGCGCGCAACTCGTCCTGGCTGGCCGTTTCGATCGGCTCCAGATCGCCGGGACGTGATTGCTTGGGCGGCACGATGTCCCTCAATCCTGCTTGCGGCTGACTTCTCGCCCTTCGAACTGGCGCGAGCGCCCACGAAACAGCGCGACTTGCGCGCCGGCCTGGTTGGTAATCACGACGTCGTACACACCGGTGCGACGCGCGCGTGATTGCTCTTGCGCAACGGCGGTCAGCTCATCGCCGAGACTTCCCGGCAGGAGAAACTCGATGGCGCCGCCGGATGCGACGGTGACGATGTTGTAGCTGTTGCAGGCGAACGCAAAGGCGCTGTCGGCGAGCGTGAAGATCAAGCCGCCGTGGCAGAGGCGGTGCCCGTTCACCATGTCCTCGCGCACTTTCATCTTCAGGCAGGCATAACCCGGGCGCACTTCGACGACCCGCATTCCCAGCGCCTGGGAAGCGTTGTCCTGCTCATACATCGCGCGCGCTGCTTCCTCGGCGATCGCCTGCGCTTTGCGGATTGCATCGTCACGGGCAGCGTCGTTCATCCTGGATTCCTTCAGCGGCCTTTG
The DNA here is from genome assembly GCA_035556415.1 of Povalibacter sp. Taxonomy (GTDB): domain Bacteria; phylum Pseudomonadota; class Gammaproteobacteria; order Steroidobacterales; family Steroidobacteraceae; genus Steroidobacter. The sequence continues at coordinate 4,767 of DATMEZ010000023.1, read as the reverse complement.
AACTCCGGCGCGCGCTTCGCGATGAATGCGGCGACACCTTCCTTATAGTCGTCGGAGCGTCCCAGCTCGCGCATGAAGTCGCGCTCCTGGTTCAACTGGTCTTCGAGCGTGCGACCCCAGCTTTCGTAGAGCGCCTGCTTGGTTCGCGCAAGTCCGCGCGTCGGCGCGATGGCGAGCTGAGCGGCGAGCGAATCCACGGCCTCCTTGAACTGCGCATCGTCGACGCAGCGCCAGATGAGCCCCCACTGTTCGGCCTGCTCGGCCGAGAGCTTGTCGCCCAGCAGCGCAAGCCCGAGCGCGCGGGCGTTGCCGACCAGTCGCGGCAGAACCCAGGTGCCGCCGGAGTCCGGAATCAGCCCCAGCTTGCTGAACGACTGGATGAAGCTCGCCGAGCGCGCCGCGATCACGAGATCGCAGCCCAATGCAATGTTGGCGCCGGCACCGGCTGCCACGCCATTGACGGCGGCAATCACCGGCATCGGCAGATTCCTCAAGGCGAGGATCAGCGGCTTGTAATAGTTCTCGACCGAGTCGCCCAGGTCGACGCCCTGCCCGCCCGGGGTCACGGCCCGATCGTTGAGATCCTGTCCGGCGCAGAAGCCGCGTCCGGCGCCAGTGATCACGAGTACTCGGCCGCCTTCGGCAACCACTCGGTCGAGCGCATCGCGCACTTCGCCGTGCATTGCCACCGTGAAGCTGTTGAGCCGGTCCGGCCGGTTCAGCGTCAGCCGGGCGACGCCGTGCTCCACCGAGAAAAGAATGGTCTCGTAGCTCATGGTCGGCTCGCTATTCGTCGTAGGTGATTTCGATTTCGGCGGTGGTGGGATGCGCCTGGCAGCACAGCACGTAGCCGGCTTCGACTTCCCAATCCTCCAGCGCCAGGTTGTTGTCCATGCGGACTTCACCCTTGGTCAGCTTGGCGCGGCAGGTGGAGCATACGCCGGCACGACAGGAATACGGCAGCTCGATGCCAGCGCGCGCTGCCGCATCGAGCACCGATTCGCTGCCCAGCGCCATGCTGAAACTGCGATGGCGTCCGTCCATGACGATGCCCACCTGAGTGGCGTCCCGAACCGTCGCTGCGGGTCGCGCCGCAACGCGAGCATCGACGACCGGAGCAGCCCCCGCGGTGGCGAACAGCTCGGTGTGAACCTTGCCCTGCGCACCCAGCGCACGCAGCTCGGCACCGACTTCCTCGACCATCGACCCTGGGCCGCAGATGAAGAACTCATCCACCGCGCCGACATCGAACAAAGTACCGGCGAACTCGCGCACCTTGGCCCGATCGATACGGCCGTTGTACAGATCGATCTCCTGTGGCTCGCGGCTCATCAGGAAATGCACGGCGAAGCGCGTGGTGAAGCGATTCTTCAGCGCCATCACCTCGTCCAGGAACATGGTGCTCGCGGCAGTGCGATTGCCGTAGAACAACACAAAACGGCTGTGCGGCTCGGACTCCAGCACCGATGCGGCAATCGACAACACCGGGGTGATGCCGCTGCCAGCCGCGAATGCGACGTAGCGCTTGGCGCGCTCGGGTTCGATCCGGGTGTGGAAACTGCCGTTCGGCGTCAGGACTTCGAGCGTCTCACCGACTTTCAGCTGTTGCGCGAGAAAGGGCGAAACCTGCCCGCCCTGCTGCACACGCACGCCAATGCTCAGATCGTCGCTGCTCATCGGGCACACGATGGAATAGGTACGGCGTACGTCCGTCCCCTGGCCCGGCAGGCGCACGGCGACGTGCTGCCCCGCCTGGAACTTGTAGAAATCGCGCAGCTCCGGTGGCAACTCGAAAGTGATGCAGACGGCGTCGTCGGCAGCTTCGGTACGGGCTTTGATCTTCAGTGAGTGGAACTTGAGCATGACTTCAATGGCACTTGAAGTAGTCGAAAGGTTCGAGGCAACGGGTGCAGCGGTAGTGCGCCTTGCACGGCGTAGAGCCGAACTCGCTGATCTTCTCGGTATCGTGTGAGCCGCAACGCGGGCATTCGACGGCGGGCGCTGGCCGCCAGATGTCGCGCACGCTGGAAACCGACTCGGCGGGCGGGGCGATTCCGTATTCGCGCAGCTTGCGACGGCCTTCCGCCGTGATCCAGTCGCTGGTCCATGCCGGCGACAGCACATCCTGCACCGAAAGACGCTCGAAGCCCGCCTTGCGCAACGCCGCGACGACACTCTCGCGGATCACGGCAGTCGCCGGACAGCCCGAGTAAGTCGGCGACAGACCCACCTGAACGACACCTTCGTCATCCAGGCGCGCATAACGCACGATGCCGAGGTCCGCAATGCTCAGCACCGGAATCTCGGGGTCCGGCACCCGCTGCAACACTTCCCATATGCGGCACTCTATGCGCGCGCGCATCAGGATCGGATCTTTGGCGGTCGATACATCCATCGCTTTACCAGCTCGCGCCGGGGTAGGTTCGCTGCATGTACTGCATCTCGGCCAACAGGCGGCCGAGATGCTCGCTGTGATCGCCGCGCTTGCCGTACCAGAGATACGGCTTGTCGGCCGGACGCTGCAAGGTCGCCTCGGCGAGCACCGCGTTGACGGTAGCGTCCCAGCCCTGGCGCACGGCGGAAAAATCCGGAGCGATGCCGGCGCGGATCATTTCATTGTCGATCTCGTCCGCATCGAACAGTTCCCGCGTATACGGCCACAGCTGATCGAGGGCCTGCTGCACGCGGTCATGGCTTTCCTGCGTACCATCGCCGAGCCGCACTACCCAGCTCGAGCTGTAACGCAGGTGATAGCGCGTTTCCTTGACGGCCTTCGCCGCCACTTCCGCCAGGCGTGCATCGGTCGATTGCGTAAGACGCTCGTACAGCTCCAGCTGCCAGGCATCGATCAGGAACTGACGCACCAGGGTCTGCCCGAAATCGCCGTTGGGCTGCTCGACCAGGATCGGGTTCAGGAAGTCGCGATGTTCGCGCAAGAAGGCCAGCGCATCTTCGTCACGACCCTTGCCTTCGATCTCGCCGGCATACGTAAGCAGCAGCCGCGCCTGGCCCAGAAGATCCAGCCCGATGTTGGCCAGGCCCAGATCCTCTTCCAGCGCGGGCCCGTGCCCGACCAGCTCGCCCAGCCGCTGCGCCAGAATCAGGCTCGCGTCCGCCAGGCGCAGGACGTAGAGGAAGCGGCTCTGCGCCGCCGGTGCTGCGGTCTGTGTCGCCGCGCTCACAGCGTCTTCACCTCTTCCGGGATGTCGTAGAACGTCGGATGCCGATACACCTTGTCGCGCGCCGGCTCGAAGAAGGCATCGGCATCGGCCGGATCGGAAGCGACGATGTTCGCCGACTTCACCACCCAGATGCTCACGCCTTCCTGGCGGCGCGTGTACACGTCACGCGCATGCTCGATCGCCATGCGGTCGTCGACCGCGTGAATGCTGCCGACGTGCTTGTGATCCAGGCCGCCACGCGCACGGATGAAGATCTCGTACAGGGGCCACTCGCGGGAATCGCTCACTTCAGATACCTCGATTCATGTACCGAACGCACTTCAAGCAGCCTGTGCTGCGGCGCGAGCCTTCTGCTTCTCGGCATACGCAATTGCCGCGTCGCGCACCCAGCGCCCTTCCTCGTGAGCACGCCGGCGCGCAGCCAACCGCTCGCGATTGCACGGACCGTTGCCCTTGAGCACCTGCTGGAACTCGCTCCAGTCGATCTCGCCGAACCGATAGTGCTGCGCCTGCTCGTCCCACGTAAGCGCGGGATCGGGCACCTCGAGCCCGAGAAAATCGGCCTGCGGCACGGTGAAGTCCACGAACTTCTGCCGCAGCTCGTCATTGGAGAAGCGCTTGATCTTCCAGCGCATGGACTGCGCGGTGTGCTTGGAGTCGGCATCCGGCGGACCGAACATCATCAGCGACGGCCACCACCAGCGATTCAACGCTTCCTGCGCCATGCGCTTCTGCTCAGGTGTGCCGCGCGACAGACGCAGCATGATTTCGTAGCCCTGGCGCTGATGGAAACTCTCTTCCTTGCAGACACGCACCATCGCACGCGCATAGGGGCCGTAGGAGCAACGACAGATCGGAATCTGATTCATGATCGCCGCGCCATCCACCAGCCAGCCGATGGCGCCGACGTCTGCCCAGGTGGGCGTGGGGTAGTTGAAGATGCTCGAATACTTGGCCGTGCCATCGAGCAGCTGTTCGATCAGCTGGTCGCGCGAGATGCCGAGCGTTTCGGCCGCGCTGTACAGATAAGCGCCGTGGCCGCCCTCGTCCTGCACCTTGGCCATGAGAATGGTCTTGCGCATCAACGTGGGCGCGCGCGTGATCCAGTTGCCTTCGGGCAGCATGCCGACGATCTCGGAATGAGCATGCTGGGAAATCTGACGGATCAGCGTCTGACGATAGGCGTCGGGCATCCAGTCCTTGGGCTCGATGCGCTCCTCGGCATCGACCTTGGCCTGAAAATGCGCTTCCAGCGTCGCCTGATCGGCCGACGCGACGTGCAGATGCTCCTTGCCGAGCTGGTCCAGACCCTGTGTATACATGAGGCGCCCCCCGGGGATATCCGAATCTGGGTCAATATGACACGTAAAATCAGCTTGGACAATATTTTTTGTGTCAGAATTTGATGCACTGCATTTCCAGGCTTTCGAAGTGCCCCGCTTCCTTGCGAAAGCGCGCTCTCCGAGCGCCCCGGACCCAGCAACCTCTGCGATTGCGGCGGGGGTGTCTCGTTTCGGGAGCCTCGAAAACAGGATGTTTTCGACGGCAGCCCCCAGGGAGGGGTTCACGGCGGTCCCGAAACGAG
>DATMEZ010000022.1:0-38222 GCA_035556415.1 Povalibacter sp. | reverse complement strand
TCCACCAGGTCCAGCAGTCGACCGGGTGTCGCAACGACCATGTCGGCACCGCCCCGCAGCGACATCATCTGGGGATTGATGGACGGACCGCCGAACACCACCGCCACCTTGAGAGGAAGGCGTGCGTCGGAAGGAGAGTGTCGCCCCGCATAGCCCTCGATCGATGCACCGATCTGCGCGGCAAGCTCGCGAGTGGGCACGAGAATCAGCGAACGAATTCGCCGCCACGTATCGCGCCTGGTTTCCAAATGCCGCTGCAGCAATGGCAGAGCATACGCAGCCGTTTTTCCCGAGCCGGTATGAGCGCACGCCCAAACATCCCGTCCACTCAGCACGCCGGGAATCACCGCACGCTGAATGGGAGTGGGCGCGGTGTAATTCCTCTCTTCGACGGCGCGAAGGATTTGCGAAGACAGGCCGAGCGAGGCAAACGTCATGTGCGCGCCCGTCATCCGATCTTCCGGATCCTGAACGTGCGTCCCTTGATCTTGCCGGCGCGCAGCCGCTGCATCGCCTTGACGTGCGAGGCCCGATCGATGGCCACGTAAGTGCGGGTGGGAAACACGTCGATCTTGCCGACCGCGGCGCCGGGTAGCCCGGCATCGCCGGTCAGCGCGCCCAGCAGATCGCCGGGACGCAGTTTGTCCTGGCGCCCGGCATCGATCGCCAGCGTGACGAACGGCGCGGACCAGGGTCCAGCATCGCTTCCTGCCGGCAATGTGCCCCAGGTGAGCGACTCGCCCAGCCGATCCTCGATCACATTGGCCCGATTCGATTCGCGCGGCGAGCAAAGGCTCAGAGCGATGCCGCGGCGACCGGCGCGCCCGGTCCGGCCAATGCGGTGAAGGTGCGTGTCGGCATCGCTGGCAATGTCGAAGTTGATCACCATCGCCAGGTCGGCAATGTCCAACCCGCGTGCGGCGACATCGGAGGCAACCAGGATCGTGCAACTGCGATTCGCGAAGCGCACCAGCATCTCCTCGCGTTCGCGCTGATCCAGGTCGCCATGCAAAGCCAGCACCGAGAAGCCGCGACTGGAAAGTTCCTCGGCAACGGCGCGCACCTCGTTTCTGGTGTTGCAGAACACCACCGCGGACTCCGGCCGATATCGCAACAGCAAGGATTCGAGCGCATCGAGTTTCGATTCGGTGGCCACTTCAAAGAACGTCTGCTCGATCGACGTGTCGTCCGACTCGCCTCGGAGCGTTATGTCCAGGGCTTCGCGCTGAAATTCCCGGCTGATCTCGCGAATCGACTGCGGGATGGTCGCTGAGAACAGCAGCGTCTGCCGCTGCTGCGGCGTAGTCTGAACGATAGCGTCGATCGCGTCCGAGAATCCCATGTCGAGCATGCGATCCGCCTCGTCGAGCACGAGTACTTGCACTGCCTGCAGCGGTAACGCTTGCCTCTCGATCAACTCCAGAATGCGGCCCGGCGTGCCGACCACGATGTGAGGTTCGTGCGCAAGAGAAGCCAGATGCGGGCGCAGGGGCACGCCGCCACAGAGAGTCAGTACTTTCACATTCGGTATGAAACGTGCGAGCCGCCGGATCTCGCGACTGACTTGGTCCGCAAGCTCCCGTGTCGGGCACAACACCAGGCCTTGCAGTCGCACTACTGTCGAATCGAGCGACGACAACAAGCCGAGCGCGAATGCTGCCGTCTTACCGCTGCCGGTACGCGCCTGCGCCACCACGTCACGCCCGGACAGAATGGCCGGCAAGCTCGCCTCCTGTACCGGAGTCATTTCTGCGTAGCCTGCTTCCGCCAGCGCGTGCTGCAACGGCTCGATCAACGTCAATTTGGAGAATTGGGTCATGCCGCCATGATCGCACGTGCGCCGTGCTGCGTGGGGCCATCACTCAGCGTTTGGGGGCGATAGCATCTGTGTGGCAGTCGCCTGCTTTCGGGCCGGATCCGGTCAGGCAAAGGGGCCGACACGAGCCGAAAAGCGTATTACACTGCCGTCGCCCGGGCCGGCGCGCCTGCACCTATTCAACCTGAGAGCACCTTGAACAAAACCCCGAATTACAGGCAACAGAAGAAGCGTCGCGAAGACCAGCAGAAGAAGAGAAACGAAGAAAAGCAGCGCCAGCAGGCCGAGCGCAAGAACTCCCCCAATCCGCCGCCGCAGGAGTCTTGAGTGCGATGGCGCAGCAGGTAACGCCTGAGGGCGTCCCCTGCGACGAGCAGGTCATTGCAGCGACCCGTGTCTGGCTCGAACGAGCGGTGATTGGCCTGCAGCTTTGTCCCTTCGCCGCGGCTCCGTATCTAAGCGACCGCATACGTTTCTGTGTCAGCGCGCAGCGCTCTACCGATGGATTGCTCGAGGACCTGTGTCGTGAGCTGCAGGCACTGCGGGATGCAGACCCGAGCCAGTGCGAGACCACGCTGCTCATTCATCCCCAGGTGCTGACCGATTTCCTCGATTACAACGATTTTCTCGATGTATGTGATGCCGCGGTTGCAGAACTGGGACTGGAAGGCGAACTGCAGGTAGCCAGTTTTCACCCGGACTATCGGTTCGCCGATACCTCCGAGCAGGACATCACGAACTTCACCAATCGCTCGCCTTACCCGATGCTGCATCTACTGCGCGAAGCCGGCGTCGAGCGTGCGGTGGCGAGCTTTGCGGCCATCGACGAGATTGGCCCCAGAAATATGCAGACCCTGCGCAAGCTCGGTCACGACGGATGGCGGCGACTGTGGGTCGATTGACGAGGCCCAGCAGAGGGTCGAGAGATTGCGGCGTTGTTGCAGGAGCCCATCCCGCTTCGTGATCTTCAAGCGCAGCGAATGCGCGCAGGCCCGAGCCGTGCGCGCATCCCGTCCGCTCACGCCTAGGCGCGCAAGTGCTCCCGGAAGAAGCTGATCGTGCGCTGCCAGGCGAGTGCTGCAGCTTCCTTGTCGAAGCGCGGCGTAGTGTCGTTATTGAAACCGTGCTGCGTTCCCGGATACGTGAACGCCTGATAGTCGACCTTGGCAGCCTTCAGCGCTTCCTCGTAGGCGGGCCACGCGGCATTGATGCGTTCATCCGTTGCCGCGAAATGAATCAACAGAGCGGCTTTGATGTTGGCAGCGTCAGCCGGCGCAGGCGGACTCCCATAGAAGGGCACAGCCGCATCCAGATCGGGGATCTTGGTCGCGAGAAAGTTCGCAATCCCGCCGCCGTAGCAGAAGCCGACGACGCCGACCTTGCCGTTGGCCTGATCCGCGCTTCGCAGGTATCCAGCTGCGGCAATGAAATCCTCGCGGGTTTTTGCCTGGTCCAGTTGCTGAAACAGCTCGCGTGCCTTGTCTTCGTCACCCGGATAGCCGCCCAGCGGGAACAGCGCGTCGGGCGCAAAGGCAATGAAGTCGTCGAGCGCAATCCGTCTGGCGATGTCCTCGATGTGCGGATTCAGGCCTCGATTCTCATGGACCACCAGTACGGCCGGCAGCTTCTTCGACACCTTCGCCGGTTTCACCAGATAGCCGCGCATTTTGCCGTAGCCGGGCGTGGAGATTTCAATGTAGTCGGCGCGGATTCGCGGATCCGATGGTGCGATCTGCTGTGCCTGGGCGAATTTTGGATTCATTGCGTCGAGCACCGCTGCACCGCTCATGCCCGCAATCGCCAGCGCCCCGGCGCGGTCGATGAAATCGCGCCGCGATAGCTGGCCGTGCACGTACTTGTCGAACAGCTGGAATACCTCGGGCGGGAATTTGCGGGCGTCGTTGCTCATCGTGGGTCCCCTGGGGTCGGTGGTAAGCGGATCTTTGTTCGGGAAGGCTGCCTTTCGGCAGCTGCTCGCCGGTGCATTCGGCACAAAGCGCCCGGCGAACCTTTACGGCTGAAGGTAGCGCAGGTCAATCAGAAAAAGCCACGCCGCGCGCGAGTCCGCGAGTCGGCGTGCAGGCATTGCAGGCCCGGTCGCGACGAGACTATTGTGAGAATCCGACGAACTGGAGGATGGTCATGAACAAGCCACAGAGCGGCTCGACCCTGAGCACCGGCGCGCCGGCGCCGAGCGATCGCAATTCGCTGACCATCGGCCCGAACGGCCCGATCGTGCTCCACGATGTCCATTTCCTCGAGCAGATGGCGCATTTCAATCGGGAAAAGGTGCCCGAACGCCAGCCGCACGCCAAGGGATCGGGTGCCTTCGGCGTGTTCGAGACCACCGAGGACGTCTGCGCCTATACCAAGGCGGCGCTGTTCCAGAAGGGCGCGAAGACCGAGATGCTGGCGCGCTTCTCCACTGTCGCGGGCGAGCAGGGCAGCCCGGATACCTGGCGCGACGTGCGCGGCTTCTCCCTCAAGTTCTACACCAGCGAGGGTAATTACGATCTCGTCGGCAACAACACGCCGATCTTCTTCGTGCGCGATCCGATGAAGTTCCCGCACTTCATTCGCAGCCAGAAGCGGCTGCCGGACTCCGGCCTGCGCGACAATCACATGCAATGGGATTTCTGGACCGGCAATCCCGAGAGTGCGCATCAAGTCACCTACCTGATGGGCGAGCGCGGCCTGCCGCGCACCTGGCGGCACATGAACGGCTATGGCTCGCACACTTATATGTGGGTGAACGCCGCCGGCGAGAAATTCTGGGTCAAGTATCATTTCCATACCCGTCAGGGGATGGAGTTCTTCTCGAACCAGCAGGCCATGGCCATGGCGGGCGCCGACGCCGACTTCCATCGCCGCGACCTGTTTGACGCGGTCGCGCGCGGCGAGCATCCGAGCTGGACGCTGTCGGTGCAGGTGATGCCGTATGCGGACGCCAGGAGCTACCGCATCAATCCCTTCGACCTCACCAAGACCTGGCCGCATGCCGACTATCCGCTGATCCGCGTCGGCACCATGACGCTCAATCGCAATCCGGAGAACTTCTTCGCGCAGATCGAGCAGGCGGCCTTCTCGCCCGGCAACACCGTGCCCGGCATCGGTCTGTCGCCCGACAAGATGCTGCTCGGCCGCGCCTTCGCCTACAACGATGCCCAGCGCAACCGCATTGGGGTGAACTTCCACCAGCTGCCGGTCAACCAGCCCAAGGTGCCGACCAATACATACATGTTCGACGGCCACATGGCGTATCACCACAGCGGCGCCGCGCCCGTCTACGCACCCAACAGCGGCGAGCGCGGGTGGGCGGACCAGACCGGTTCGATGAGCGAGGGCTGGGAGGCGGACGGCGAGATGGTGCGCAGCGCCTATACGCTGCGCAGCAGTGACGACGATTTCTCGCAGCCCGGCACTCTCGTGCGCAAGGTGTTCAACGATGAGCAGCGCACCAAGCTGGTCGAGCAGGTAGCGGGCAGTCTGCTCGGCGGCGTGCGTGAGCCGGTGCTGAGCCGCGCTTTCGACTATTGGAAGAGCATCGATGCCGATGTCGGCCGGCGGATCGAGGAGAAAGTGCGTGCAGGTGCCGCGCCGGCTCCCGCTGAGGGCATGGGCGAAGGCTGACGACCGAGGCGGGTGTAGGGAGGGACGGTCTTGCAATCATGATCGCGTCGCAGGCGACCGATGAGTTGCTGCGCACACTCGTTCTCATTCTCGATCTGGGCGGGACATTTGCCTTTGCGTTGAGTGGTGCGATGGCGGGGGTCAGGCGGCGACTCGATATTTTCGGAGTCCTGGTGCTGTCTTTCGCCGCTGCCACCTTCGGCGGGGTCATGCGCGACGTGGTGATCGGTGCGATCCCGCCGGCGGCTTTGCAGGACTGGCGCTATCTGGCGGTATCGCTGGTGGCAGGTTTGCTGTGCTTCTTCTGGTCGGCCCTGATCGAGAAGCTGCGCAACCCGGTGCGGATGCTGGATGCGATGGGACTGGCGCTGTTTGCCGTCGCGGGGACCGAAAAGGCGCTGGCTTTCGGACTGAGCCCGGTCATGGCCGCCTTGCTCGGAATGCTGACCGGCATCGGCGGCGGCGTGGCTCGCGACGTGCTGCTCGCGGAAATCCCGGCGGTGCTGCGTTCGGAGCTTTATGCGGTTGCGGCGTTGGCCGGTGCGGCGGTGGTGGTCGTCGGCACCCTGTTGCACTTTCCGGTCATCATCACGGTGGTCTGCGGTGGGCTGGTCTGCTTTGGCCTGCGGATGATGGCGATCCGTCGGCAATGGCAGCTGCCCGTCGCGCATGACCACGCCGAGACGCCGCCCGGCAAACGGTGATGGCGAGCCCGCAGTAACACCCTTGTGATCGGCCGCCAGTCACGGCGCGTCATCGTCTCCCACGATTCCGCCTTCGCCTTCCAGCCGAGCCACCTGGCGCACGTCCTGTCGCGTGAACTTCAGTCGCACGCCCGCGCCCATGTCGTCGGATTCCTGGATGACGATCACGCCGAAATGTTCAAGACCTCGAATCAGGGCGTCGGCGTCCTGCCGCGACTGGACCCATGCGCTGCCGCTGTCCTCGATCGCGCATAACGTGTCGACGGGAATTCCCGCGGCTGTGGCGAAATCCGCCTGGCTGACGCCGGCCAGGGCCCGTGCCGCGGTGATCAAACGTCCGGTAATCCGCAGGTCCCCGTTCATTTCAGCGGCATCTCCTCGAGTATTCGTCGGGTCAGCAGGAGCGTCGCGCGGCATCTTCCGCAGCCATTTCGCTCCAGCGCGTGTTCATCGGGCTGACGTGACCGATGAACAGCGCGGGCATGCGTGAAATAGTTATGAGCGCATGTGTCCGGCACGAGCGGCGTCGATGCTCCACGGACCGGGGCCGGCGAAGAACAGGTAGAGAAAGACGAAGCAATAAAGGATCGCCGCGTCGCCGCCATTGTTGACGGGGAAGGGATTCTGGGGAGCGTGCGCAATCCAGTAAGCGACTGCCATGGTTCCCGACGCCAGGAATGCCGCCGGTCGCGTGAACAGGCCCAGCATGACCAGAAGACCGGCCAGGCATTCGACGATGCCCGCATAACTTCCGGGACCGTCGAGCGCGAGGCCGCTGCCGGCCATCGGGCCCGGCGGGAACGAAAGGAATTTCTGCAGGCCATGCTCGAGGAAGATCAACCCGGTAACGATGCGCAGGATGCTGAGCATGCGCGGCGCCCAGGCGTTGAGTTTTTCGTTCATACGCATTTCTCCTTCTGACCGAATGGTGATGCGTTGGAACGGGCGACAGTCCTGCCTCGGCGCCCGGCGCGTTGGCATTCAATCCCCGTAGCTGCCGTTCGCCATGATAGCCCCTTGATCTGTCAGCGCAACGCGACCGCATTCGCTCGAGCAGCACACCGCGGAAGCGACAGTGTGTCTTGCTGCAAGCCTAGTCGTTGATGCCTTCCCGCCCTTCGATGGTCATCAATGTCGCTGTCAGCAGGGCGATCAGCTTTTCCTGGCCGGCGTTTTCGGCGAATACTTCCGTTTGCGCGAGCGTCAGGGTCCGGCCGGCTTTGACGACCCGACCACGAGCGAGAATGCGGCTGCCTGCGGCAGGGGCCAGCAGGTTGATCTTGAATTCCGTCGTGAGCACGCCCCGGCCAGGTGGCATCAGGGTGAGCGCCGCATACCCGGCGGCCGTGTCGGCGATGGCGCTCACCGCCCCGGCATGAACGAATCCATGCTGTTGCGAAATGGACGGGGCGGGACACATCTGGATCTCAACGAGGCCGGGCGAGATATTTCCCAGAGTCGCTCCCAGCGTAGTCATGAGTCCTTGCTTGGCGAAGCTGGAGCGAATGCGCTGCCGATAGTCAGCGCTTCCCGGATCGAGCGGCATGGTGGGCACTCTTCGCAGACCTGGAGTGAAACAGCCTGGATTCTACTGGACTCCGCCCGACAGCTCCTTTACTGAGTTACCCGGATTGGATATGCGGCGCCGCTCATTCAGGCGCCCCGAACCAGGCGGTCAGCGCGTCAGCGAGTCCCCGCTGGTTCGAATCTCCCACCCACGCTACGTACCCATCCGGCCGAATCAACACGGCGCCAGGAGCAGTCACCGACCCGAGTGCCGGAAGCTCCCATGCGCCGGCGTATGCGGCGTCGATCGACTGAACCCGATCTGCCCATGGAGTGATGTCGAGGCCGCCGGGCTCGCCGAAGTTGAGCAGCACCGGCCGGGCATCGTGCAGCAGGGTGAAGACCCGCAGCGGTCCGTTGGCGGTGATCACGTCGAGATCGGGCATGCGACGCCCGAGCAGCGGGTGTCCCTCGCCGAGATCGTAGTGAACGCCCAGGCCGGACATCATGGCGGCGAATCGTCGGCGAGGCTCTTCCATGCCGAGCAGCTCGGTCACGATGTCGCGCAGGGCCGTCGTGCGTTCGTCAGGGCGGCGAAGCGCGACACTTGCCATCGTGTTGCGCAGCACGCGGGCGGCCACTGGGTGGCGTTCGGCGTGGTAGGTATCGAGAAGGCTTTCCGGTGACGTCCGCTTGATTACCTGAGCCAGTTTCCATCCCAGGTTCATCGCATCCTGCACACCCATGTTGAGGCCCTGACCACCGTCCGGGGCATGCACGTGTGCGGCATCACCGGCGAGCAGGACTCGTTTGTTCCGATAGGTCGCGGCCTGCCGGGTCATGTCGGTGAACCTGGAGATCCAGATGGGGCTATGGACGCCGTAATCGGTCCCGCATGCGGCGATGAGTGCCTCGCTCAGATCGCGCAGGGTGGGTTCGGTCGCAGGTCCGACCTGTCGTTCGGTCACCATGACCCCGGTGGGTCCACCCTCCATGTAGATCACCTTGCCGTCGCGAATCTCGTACTTCAGCTTGCCGAAGGAATGGATGCCAAAGGCATTGCGATGGATGCCCAATGGCGGCTGCCCGGTCATTTCGACCTGGGCGATCAGGGCGCTGGTCGTCGGATCCCATCCGGGGAACTCGATGCCGGCTGCTTTACGCACCAGGCTGCGTCCTCCGTCGCACCCGACGAGGTACTGCGCTCGCAATGACATGTCATCGGATGACGCTGCGAAATCCCCGACGGGCAACAGCTGGACATCGACACCCGTGTCGTCCTGCGTGAAGCCTGTGACTTCACACCCGCGGTAGAACTTGACCCGTAGCTCATCGACCCAGCCGGCGAGAATGCGCTCGATAGGGTTCTGCCACAGCCCGAGCCCGTAAGGGTGCCGAGTGGGAAAGTCGCTGATGTCCAGGCGGGCTGCGCCGAATCCTGCGACCTGAGCCACCTGTCCCTCCGAAAGGAACCGATCGGCGATGCCGCGCTGGTCGAGAATCTCGATGGTGCGTGAGTGCAAACCGCCTGCACGTGAGCCGGCGAGATCCTGGTTTGCGCGCCGTTCGACAATCGCGACGTCGATTCCTGCCAACACCAACTCGCCCGCCAGCATCAGCCCGGTCGGACCGGCTCCGACGATCACCACCGCATGCTCGGTCATCACACGCATTTCGTCGCTCCCGCTTCGCCGGTTCTGGCGTCGGGGGGCGATGCTGCGGCACGACCCGGGTCTGGCCGCAAGATCCCTGGTCCGCTATATTCTGAAGTGGGGAAGCAGAGCGGTGCTCTGCGCGATTCATCCAGACGATCGAAGAATCGATCGACCCGCAGCGGCTCGCCTCGCCATGAATCTGGTAGTAGTACTTCAGGCCGTTGGCGGTGACGTGTCCGCTCAATCCCACGCCGGAGCCAGGCCCTTCGGGTTGGCTTCACGGCTATTGCGGTCCAACGCGGCAATCTTCTGCATGTCATCGGCATCCAGCTGCAGATCGCGGGCCAGCAGATTGCTGGCCAGATTCTCGCGTCGGGTGGAAGACGGGATCACCGCGTAGCCGAGCTGCAGTGCCCAGGCGAGCGCGACCTGCGCGACGGTCGCCTGGTGCCGGTCGGCGATCTGAATCAGCACCGGATCTTTCAGCACCTTGCCGTACGCCAGCGTCATGTACGAGGTGATGGCGATGCCTTGTTCCTTCAGGAACGCGGCCAGTTTGCGATTCTGCAGATAGGGGCTCAGCTCGATCTGGTTGGTGGCGATCTGGCCTCGACCGACCGCGGCAATCGCCTGCCGGGTCAGCTCGATGTTGAAGTTGGAGATGCCGATCCGGCGTGTCAGTCCGAGCGTCTTGGCTTCAGCGAGCGCGGTCATGTACTCGGGCAGCTCCACGCCATTGTGCGGCGCGGGCCAGTGGATCAGGGTCAGGTCGACGTAGTCGGTGCGCAGTTTCTTCAGGCTCTCGCGCAGGCTCGGCACCAGCCGGGCCCTGGAGTAGTTCTCGGTCCAGATCTTGGTGGTGACGAACAGATCGGCGCGCTTCACGCCGCTTGCGGCGATGGCCTGGCCGACTTCGGCTTCGTTGCCATAGATCTGCGCGGTGTCGATGGCTCGATAGCCCAGTTCCAGCGCGTTGCGCACCGAGTCGATCGCACTCTGGCCGGTCAGGCGGAAGGTGCCGACGCCAAAGGAAGGAATGCTCATGGATGGACTCCTGTGCTTCGTCGATCACGGGGTCGAGGTGCTGGGGAAGGATCCTTTGCAGACCGTGACACGGATTCCGCATGATTCGTGCAGCGCTGCAACGCTCGAGGGGAAGGTTTTGTTCTGCATGCCAGGATGCCGACATCGAGTTGACCGTTTCTCCGCCGGTGCTATAGATTATTTTAATATTCAAATATTCCGCGCTCCTTCCGGGGTGCGGGGCGCGATACCACTTCCGATCCGGTCTCAGAGATTCTGGTTTGAGTCCGAGCGACGACAAGAGCGATACGGCCCGTCTGCAGGGCGAAGCGGATGGGTTCACGAGGATCAGCATGCAGTCACACCAGAAGAGGCTTTGGAGCGTTTTCGCTGCCGCCTGGCTGGCCCTGGGCAGCCAGTGCGTGCACGCACAGGAGCTGGCGCCGTTCTGGCAATCCGTCGATTCGACCGACCAGGAGCAATGGTTGCCCGAGCCCCTGCCGCCGGGCTTCGAGGTGGTTCCCACCGAGTTGGAGGGGCCGGTGTTTGCCACGGCTGCGGGTAAGACGCTGTACATCTGGCCTCGTGCCGGCCTGCGTAACGGTAGTGCGGGCGATCAACGCAACAGCGGCGCTTCCGCCTGTGGCGACACGATCTACAAGGAAACCGCCGGCCTGATGAGCCCTTATCCGCCCGGCCTGCTGCTGCCCGATCTGGAGCAGCGTCGCAGCTGCGCTCAACTCTGGCCTGCGGTTCTCGCCGAAGCCGACGCGAAGCCGGTGGGCAAATGGACCTTGATTGCCCGGACCGATGGCGCTCGACAATGGGCCTATGACGGTTATCCCGTTTACACCTCCGATCTGGATCGGCGGCGCGGCGACGTACTGGGCGCAGTGAAGTACGACAAGGGCGGTTTCCGCGGCGAGTATGGCGCACTCAGAGCCGCCATCGGTCCGCAGCCCGACATTCCACCGGAGTTCCAGATCGTTGCCATGTCCACGGGACGGATGCTGGTGGCGCGCAAGGGGTTGCTGTCGATCTACGTCAGCGATGCCGACCAGCCCGGCAGATCGAATTGCACCGATGCCTGCCTGAACACCTGGCAGCCGGTGCCTGCCCCCGAGCTGGCCAAGGATCGCGGAGAGTGGAGCATCGTCGAGCGCTCGCCCGGCATCCGGCAATGGGCCTACCGTGGCCGGCCGCTCTACATTCACCTGCCGGAGGTCGCCGCCGTCGTGAGCCAGGCCCGGATGACCGGTGCGGAAGTGCCCGGCTGGCACAATGTCTACACCCAGCGGGCCCTGCCTCCTCCTGCGGGATTCACGGTCCATGATGCGGACCTGGGCCAGGTGCTGGCCGATGCCGCCGGCAAGACCCTGTACGTCTACAACTGCAACGACGATGCCATCGATCAGCAGAGCTGCAATCACCCCGACTCGCCCCAGGCCTACCGGCTGGCCGTGTGCGGCAATGGCGATCCCGAGCGCTGCCTGAGCACCTTTCCCTATGTGATCGCAGCCCCGGGCGCGCGCAGCCAAAGCAGCCTCTGGACCGTCATGACCATCGACAAGAACACGGGTCATCGCGCTCAACCGGGACAGCCCGGCGCGCTCGAGGTATGGGCTTATCGCGATCGTCCCGTGTATACCTTCGGCCGCGACGATCCAGGCGGCACGGGCGGCCACGGCTGGGGCGAATTCAACGGCTATCGCAATGGATACCGGGCATTCTGGCTCAGGGACGATTACCGAACCAACGCGCTGCATTGACCGGAGTCTGCATGTCACGTCGAAGAATTTTCAGGTCTGCGAGTGCGATCGGCTCGGCGGTGTGGCTGTTACCGGCGTTGCTGCTCGATGTCGGCGCTTCCCAGGCGGATGCCCTGCAGGAGCAGTCCAGCCTGCTGGCGCAAGGCAGGATCGGCTACGTCGTGGTCAACCGGCATTGGTCGCTGTACCAGACCGGAGATGGCAAGGCCGAATGTCCCAATGGCTTCAACGACGGCCCGCGCGAGGAGTTCAAGAAGCTGTATGACGTCAGTGCAAAGAAGCTGTCGGTGGTCGATACGCAGCTGCAGTGGGAGGGCAACCAGTGGCATCCCTCGACCAGCAAGTATCGACTGCCGTTCCATGAGGTCCGCAGCAAGATTTCCTACGGATTGAACCTGGACGGCAAGACCGGACCTTCCGACTTCGTCAGTCCCGAAGCAGAGCCGGGCATCGACAATCAGCTGTATCGGGTCCTGGGCTGCGTCGACAGTTATCGGATCGACGGATCGCTCTATACTTTCGAGAACACCTTCCTGGTCGCGTACGCGGACGCGCGCCTGCTCATCGAGCTGTCGGACGTCGATGATCTCGACAATGATGACGCCGTGACGGTGACCACCTATCGCGGCGTGGACAACCTGCTGGGCGGGGCCACCGGCAAGGACTACCTGCCCGGCGGAACCCAGCATGTGGATATGCGCTGGAGCAAAGAGTACGTGCAGCAGTTGCAGGGCAAGATCGTCGACGGCGTGCTGACCACGGAACCCGTCGACAGCATCAAGATTCCCTGGGGCATGACCGCCAACGTGTCTCCATTCCAGGTGTTCCGCGGCATGCGCCTGCAGCTCAAACTCACGCCGCGGGATGCACAGGGCATCCTGGCGGGGTACGTGGACGTCGATGGCTGGCATCATGCTCACAACATCAATCTCTCCACTCATCACCAAAGCTACGGCCGCGCCTCTTCGCCTTCGATCGTCGCCGCCCTCAAGCGCCTGGCGGACGGCTATCCCGACGCGAACGGCAGGAATACCGCCATTTCCGCCGCCGTCGATCTGAAAATGATCCAGGTCTACGTCGTGCATCCGGCGTCGTCGGACGAACTGGTGACATCGGCACGCTGACGTGAGTGCCTCATCGAGAATCGCAGCAGAGCGCTGGCGGCGCCTCGCACGTTCATGAGCGATCTTTGCCCGCTGCCGCAAGTGCAGCCCGGTCGCTATCGCCACTACAAGGGCGGCGAGTACCAGGTCATCGGCGTTGCCCGGCACAGCGAAACGCACCAGCCGCTGGTGGTCTACCGCCCGCTGTACAACCAGACCGGCTTGTGGGTGCGTCCCTACACGATGTTCTTCGAGCAGGTCGAACACGATGGCCGGCGCCAGCCGAGGTTTGCCCTGGTCGAGCCCGGCTGAAAGCGTCCAATGGCGCAGCAGCGCCTCGCTCTCGTGCTGGCGTTCGAGATCGCGGGGCAAGGCGCAGTAGCAATTCTGGCTACTGCTCCCCACCGTGATGACAGTCACGGAATTTCGTCGATCGAACCTGCGACGCAAGGTAGAGTAGGGCGCCGTGCAGACGACCCCAACGCAGTTCAACGCTACCGCAGAAGATGAAGAAGCCCAGTGTTCTCGTTGTCGATGACGATCCCGCGACGTTGCAGTTGATCTGCTCGGTTCTGGAGGCGAACGGCGTTTCCTGTCTCGCGGCCAACGGTGCGGCGCAGGCCCTGGAAGTTGCCGATGCGCACCCGGCCCTGGGGCTGATCATCACCGATATCAACATGCCGCAGATGGACGGCCTGGCTTTGGTGAAACGCATCGGCGAGACACCCGGGCGCGTGGCGATCCCGCCGGTCGTCTTCCTGACGGCGTATCCGAGCGTGGATTTTGCGATCAGCGCGCTGCGGCTGGGTGCGACCGATTTTCTGATCAAGCCGGTGCGGCCGGTGCAGCTGCTTGCGGTCGTCAAGCGAGTGATTGGCGAGACCGGCGAGTACGTGGACGGGCGCTTGCCGCCGCCCACCGTGGCAGCGGGTTCCAGGCCGACGAAGCAGAATGACGTCAGCGGGCGGGCGCTGCTGGGCATCGATGAGCTGCGCAACCGGCGCCGCACTCATCCGCTGTTGAGTGAGCTGGATGACACCGCGTCCGATCTGCTCCTGGAGCTGCTGCGAGCCGAGCGAGCCTCGCGGCGTCTGTCGGTGTCCGCCTTGAGTATTTCGATCGACAACGACCGGGTGTCTTCAGCTACCGCGCTCAGGCGCATCCAGAATCTGGTGCGCGCCGGCCATATCGTGCGAATTCCCGATCCGCTCGATGCGCGGCGGGAGTTCGTCTCGTTGGCGCCGGAAACCCGGGTCGCGTTGGAGCTCTACTTGAAGCAGGTGGCGGAAGCCTTTACGGCGGCAGCAACTATTCTTTGAAGGCGGGCTTCCCGTGTTGCGTGCACGGGTCGGTGCTCGCTGCCGACGTCGTTGGGACGATGGCTCACGTGCCGCGCGACCGCCTGCGATTCACTGCAATCTGCAGCCGATCCACAAGCCGGAGGAGCTCACTTCGCTGCGCCAAGCCGTATGCTCGTGACATGTCCCGAGACGGAGGCGAACGCTCATGACAGCGAATGCAGATCAGGCGCGGCCGCAAGAGCACGGGCGTGAGACGGAAGCCGTCGTGGTTCGCAGCAGTGCCTTGCACAAGCAGCCTCCGGGACCTGCGGACGAGCGCGACGCGGCGCTGTTGCTGAGCGATTTCGAGGGATTGGTGTGTTATGCGGATGCACATTGCCGCAAGCTGACGGGCGACATCACGCGCGGTCAGCCGTGGACACACGTGGTCTCGCAAGAGGATCGCGACTGGGTCGAAGCGGCGTGGACGGAAAGTCTCGTCACGCGCTTGCCGTTCTGTGCCGAGTTCCGTGTCGGAGCCGCGCGTCGGCAGCATTGGGTGCGTGCTCGCGGCGTGTACCGCAGGGATATGTTCGACGATGGCATGCCCGGATGGGCCGTGAACTTCACGGACTGCGGAGTTCTGCCGCTGAGTGCGTCTTGCGCCTGAGCCTACCGAGATTTGAGTACAGCGGCGCAAGGAGCGCCATTGGTGGCGAGCAGTTGCGATTGCGTTCCTGCGCTCACTCCGGAAAGTGCACGGCGAGCGCGTGCCGGAACATCGTCAGCTCATCCTCCAGCTGCTGGATTTCGGATTGCGTAGGAGGCGCATCGTAACGTGAACAGGCCTCGTGCAGGCGTGAGGCCAGGGCGGAAATGCGGATGGCGCCCATCATCGCCGCGCTTCCTTTCAAAGTGTGCAGCGGTGTGACGCGCTCAGGGTTTGCCTGATCGCGCAAAGCCTCTATGTAGAGCGCGGCATGGGCCAGGAATCTGGCATAGAGACTTGCGACCAGGTCGGTCTGGCCGCCCAGCGTGTCGCGCAGTTCTTCCAACACCGTTGCGTCGAGCGCGGCTACCGGCAGATCCGCAGTGTCATGTTCGATCATCACGCAGCGACGTACCTGGTCGGCTCGGTGGGTGGGCATTCGATGCCATCCGTGGTCCCGCGGCAGCGTGGATCGCGGCGCCGCCGTATCTTCCGTGAGCGCCGTTCGAGCGGCAACCGTGTTTGCCGAGAAAAAGCCGGTGTGCAGTGCGTAGATGCATGCAGATTGCAGTGAGTCGCTGCCGACTCAGAGCACCTCGACGTGTCGTGGCGCAGCCGGTCGCAAAGTGCGAAGCCCGTCACGGGAGCGAGGCGTTCGTGAAGTAGAATCGGCCGCGCCGCACGGAACTTCGCTGCGTATCGGGGGAAGGATGATGATTCGATACCGACGGTGGCTGGTCGGACTTGCCGCGCTCTGTACGTTCTCTTTGTTGCTGGTGCTGTTCGTCGGCGCAGATTCGCCAGCCCCATCGTTCGCGGCTACGCCGCCCGCTCCAGCGGCGAGCGTTCCTGCGCCGCAGGTGGTGCCGCCCCCGCCGATGCAGACCGCACGCAAGGTCGTGCCCGGCATTCGACACGACTACATCGTGCAGGCCGCCAACATCGAACTCGCGCGCAACGCGGTCGAGCGTGCCGGCGGAGTGGTCACGGGAGAGCTGGGAATCATCCGCGCCGTGGGCGCAACGCTCGACGAGCGTGAGCTGCAGCTGCTCTGGAAGGATCCGGTGGCGGGACTGCGCGTCTACGACGATGCTGCCGTCAACGCCGGAGATGCCGGAGCGCAACCCGAAACCTACTATCCCACCCAGGTGAGCGCCAACCAGCTGCACCAGGGTGGAGTCACCGGCCAAGGTGTCACGGTGGCGGTGCTCGACACCGGACTGTGGACACGCAAGGGACCGCTGCAAAGCACGTCCGAAGGGCAACCCAGGGTGCTGGCGCAGTACGACGTCATTCTGGCGCGCGAACAGCCTGGTGTGTACGAGTCGCGCTGGCCGGACATGTACAGCGCCGACATCGACGATCGCAACGGCCACGGCACGCACGTTTCCTCGATCATCGGCGGCAGCGGCGTAACGGCCTCGGGCGGTTACCGAGGCGTCGCGCCCGGCGTCAATCTCGTATCGGTGCGCGTGCTGGACGGCGAGGGCGCCGGCCGCTACTTCGACGTCATCCGCGGCATTCAGTGGGTGGTGACGAATCGCCAGCTCTACGGCATCCGCGTCCTCAATCTTTCACTGAGCGCGCCGCCGCGTTCGCACTACTGGGACGATCCGCTCAACCAGGCCGTCATGGCGGCCTGGGGTTCCGGTATCGTCGTGGTCGCAGCGGCCGGCAATGCCGGGCCGGAACCGATGACGATCGGCGTTCCCGGCAACGTTCCGTACGTCATCACGGTCGGCGCCGTGACCGACAATCACCAACCGTTGCAGCCGCTCGAGTACCGGCTCGCCAGCTTTTCGTCGGCCGGGCCGACCTACGAGGGCTTCGTCAAGCCCGAAGTCGTGGCGATGGGCGGCCACATCCGTGCCTATGCGACGGATGACGGCACTCTGGCGCAGCGGTTTCCCCAGTGGCTCGACAGCAGCGACACCAGCCTGACGATCTCCGGGACTTCACAGGCGGCGGCCGTGACCAGCGGTGTGGTCGCGCTGATGCTGAGTGCGAATCCGGCACTGACGCCCGATGACGTGAAGTGCCGTCTCATGGACAGTGCCCGCCCGGCCGTGCACCCCGACGACGGACTGCTCGCCTATTCCGTGTTCCAGCAGGGAGCCGGACTGGTGAACGCTTACGACGCCACCTACAGCACCGCCACCGGCTGCGCCAATATCGGCCTCAACGTCACGCTCGATCTTGCTGGGCTGGCACATTACGGCGGGCGTGCAAACCAGGACGCGAACGGAAATTTCTACATCATGGAGGTGCAGGCCAGCGCGCCGCCTCGGACCGGCTTGCTGGGCGGACTGCTCGGCACCGTGACTTCGCTGCTGGGCACTCTCGTCAACGGTGTCGCTTCGCTGCTCGACGGCCTGCTGTGGGATGGCAGTCCGCCTTCGAGCGCCGGTCACATCTGGAGCGGCGGCTACACCTGGAGCAACGGATATACCTGGAGTAACGGCTACACGTGGAGCAACGGGTATACCTGGAGCAATGGCTACACGTGGAGCAACAACTACACCGAAGCGAGCGCCTCCTCCGGCGTCGACCCGTCCGTACAGGAATAGAGCGACGCAGCGGCAGTAATGACAACGAGCGGCACCATGCGGCGAATCGCTTCGATGTTCGCTCGGGTCATGACGACCGGGATCGCGCTGCTCGGCTGTTGCAGCGCATACGCCGCGCCGCCGGTGCCCGCGGTGCGGCCCATGTACTTCGAGCATCTGACGATGCGCGAAGGGCTGTCGCAGAGCACGGTCATGAGCATCCTCCAGGACCGGGAGGGCTATCTATGGCTGGCAACCGAAAGCGGCCTCGATCGCTACGACGGATACACGATCCGCGAATACCGCCGCGAACGCGGCGATGAGCACGGGCTCGCCAGCGACTACATCTGGAAAATCGCGCAGGACGCGCAAGGCGATCTATGGCTTGCCACTTCCGGCGGCGGCGTGGCGCGCTGGGATCGCCAGAGCGATCGTTTCCAGCAGTTCCGTCACGACCCGGAGAATCCGGATTCGCTCGCCAGCGATACGGTGCGCACGCTGCTGATCGATGCGCAGGGACGTGTCTGGATCGGCACCGATCAGCGCGGCCTGGACCTGCTCGATCCGAAGACCGGTCGCGTGCGTCACTTCCTGCATCGCGAAGGCGATCCGAACTCGCTGGCCGCCGACGCAGTGTTTGCCCTGCACCAGGATCGCGCCGGGCGCATCTGGGTCGGCACGGACGCCGGATTGAGTCGCTACGATCCCGCGACCGAGCGCTTCGTCAACCAGGGCCCTTCTGGCGCCTGGTCGCTGAGCGACCAGCGTATCCGCGCCATCTGCGAGGATCACGACGGCGCATTGTGGATCGGCACGCTCGACGGCGGCCTCAATCGCCTCGACCCGCAGACCGGCGCAGTCAAATCCTTTCGTCACGACCCGCGCAACGCCAATTCGCTGAGCCACGATCGCGTGCTCGCCATCCTCGAAGACGATGCGCAGCGACTGTGGGTGGCGACCTCGGACGGGCTCAATCTGTTCGATGCGGGCGCGGAGCGTTTCGTGCGTTACGGGCGCGATGCGGACGATCCGCAGAGCCTGCGCGATGACGACATCATGTCGCTTTATCAGGATCGCCGCGGCGTGCTTTGGGTTGGCACGCGCGCGGGCGGAGCCAGTCACTGGAATCCCAATAGCTGGGCGCTTGGCCACTACACCAGCCCCCTGGTGCGCAACACGGCCGTGAACGCTTTCGCTGACGATGGCGCCGGCACCGTATGGGTCGGCACCTGGGATGGGCTGGTTCAGATCGATACTCGCAGCCGGCGCGAGATTCGTTATGACCGTACGAGCAGCGGACTGCGGCTGGCCGACGATCGGGTCATGACGCTGCTGCGCGATGGCGATGGTGCGTTGTGGATCGGAACCATGACGGGCGGCCTGCAGCGCTACGAGCACGGGTCCGGCACCGTCCGTTCCTATCGGCATACCGCCGGCGATCCTGCGACGCTCCCCGCAGACGGCGTCATGGCACTGTACCGGGATCGTCAAGGTGACGTGTGGGCCGGAACCTTCGGAGGAGGGCTCGCGCGCATCGATCGCGCAACTGGTCGACTCACGAGCTATCCGTACGGCCGCAGCGATCCCGATGCGCTCAGCAGCCCGCGCGCCAGCGCAATCGTCGAAGATCAACACGGCAATCTGTGGATCGGCACGATCGCCGGCGGTCTCAACCTGTGGGAGCGGCGCACCGGCCGCTTCTATCACTACCGACGCGACGACCGCGATCCAAGCAGCCTCAGCGACGACACGGTCTATGCGCTGCACGTGGACGCACGCGGCCAGTTGTGGATCGGCACCGCCGGCGGCGGGCTCGATCGATTGATCGGCAGCTCCGAGGACCCGTTGGCGGTGCGCTTCGAGAGCCAGTCCGACGTCAAGGACATGCCGAGCCAGGTGATCTACGGAATCGAATCCGACGATACGGGCCAGCTCTGGTTGAGCACGAACAACGGCCTGGCGCGGCTGGATCCGCGCGATCGCTCGATCAGCCTGGTCCAGCAAGCGCACGGCTTGCAGGCCGACGAGTTCAATTTCAATGCGCACTATCGCGGCACCGACGGCACTCTGTACTTCGGCGGCAACAATGGCTTCAACGCCTTCGTACCGCAGCAGGCGAGCGCAGACGCGCCGCCACCGCGCATGGCGCTCACGTCCGTCTCGATCCTCGACCGCGAGCTGGCGGCTCGCGATCTGCCGGGGCCGCAGCGGCCGCTGGCGCTCGGTTACGACGACAGGCTGGTCACGTTCGTGTTCTCGGCGCTGGATTTCACGTCGCCGGCCAACAACCGCTATCGCTATCGCCTGGACGGCTTCGACACGGACTGGATCGATGCCGGCAACCAGCGCCGCGCCACCTATACGAACCTGGACCCGGGCGATTACGTTTTCAGAGTGCGCGGTGCTAATGGTGATGGAGCCTGGAGCGAGGCGGATCTGACCGTTCCGGTGCATGTTGCTGCGGCCCCTTGGAACAGCACGGCAGCGCGCAGCGCGTATGCGGCGGCTGCGTTGCTGATGCTTGCTTATGTCTGGCGCTCGCAGCGCAGGCGTCGCCAGCGCGCCGCGCAGTACAGCCGCGAGCTCGAAAATATGGTTCGCAGCCGCACGCACGAGTTGGAAGAGCGCAACGAGCAGCTGCGGGTTCTGGCGCGCGCCAAGAGCGATTTCGTGGCCCGCATGAGCCATGAGCTGCGCACACCGATGAACGCCGTGCTCGGCATGAGCGAGCTGCTGCTCGATACCCGGCTGGAGACCGGCCAGCGCCGCTTCGTCGACGGCATCCATCGATCGGCCGACTCGCTGCTCGCCATCGTCGATGACGTGCTCGATTTCTCCAAGATCGAGGCGGGCCGGCTGCAGATCAATCCGGCGATCTGCGATCTGCCGGAGCTGGTGGAGCAGACGGCCGAGATGCTCGCCTCGCGGGCCGCTGCGAAAGGGATCGAGCTGCTGTGCGATACGCCACCGCAGCCCATGCCGCGAGTCCGCGCCGACTCGGTGAGACTGCGCCAGGTGCTGGTCAACCTCGGCGGCAACGCGGTGAAGTTCACCGAACGCGGCCAGGTGACCCTGCGGCTCGCATTGCTGGCGACCGGCGAGGAAGCCGTGCGCGTGCGCGTCGAGGTCATCGATACCGGCATCGGCATCGAGGCGCAGAGCCAGCCGCGGATCTTCGATGAGTTCTTCCAGGAGGACGCATCGGCCACCCGTCGTTTCGGCGGCACGGGCCTGGGATTGTCCATCGCGCGCCAGCTGGTGGAGCTGATGGGTGGCCGGCTCGAACTGGTCAGCGCGCCCGGGAGCGGCTCGAGTTTCTCGTTCGAGCTGACGTTGGCGCTGGCTGAGCCTTCCATGCCGCTGCCGCAGCCTCTGTCCGATCTCGAGGGCCTGCGGGTTCTGGTCGTGGACGACAACGAAGCTGCGCGTGCGCTCGTCATCAGCGCGCTGCGGGCATGGGGTGCACAGGCACTCGCCGTAGGTTCGGCACCGCAGGCGCTGCAAGAACTGGGCGCGAGCACATACAGCGCTGTCGTGATCGACGAAGGTCTGCCGGCCGACGGCGCGACCGTGCTGTCAAGAGCCATCGCTGCGGACCACAAGGCGCGGCCGCGCATCATCCGTCTCACCAGTTTCGTCGATCTTGCATCCGGGCAGTTCGCCGAGGAACGGCAATTCGATGCGGAGCTCACCAAGCCCTTGCGGGTGATGCAACTGCATCATGCGCTGACGGGTCGCTTCGAGCGGACGCCGCAGCAGACCGCAGAGCAGGCCGTTCAACTGCAGGTCCGCATGCTGCCGCGGCTGCGAGGTCAGGTGCTGGTCGTCGAAGACCAGCCGCTCAATCGAGAGGTCGCGCGCGGCATGCTGGAGGCGCTCGGGCTGACGGTCGATGAGGCTGCCGATGGCAGGCAGGCGCTCGACAAACTGACGGCGGCTCGTTTCGACGTAGTGCTGATGGACTGCCAGATGCCTCTGATGGACGGATTCTCGACCACGGTCGAGTGGCGTCGCCGCGAAGGCAACGGCCGACGCACGCCGATCATTGCCTTGACTGCCGATACGACCAGCGCCGGGCGCGAGGCATGTCACGCCGCGGGCATGGACGACTACCTGGGCAAGCCGTTTTCACGAGCCAGCCTGCATGCATCGCTGGCGCGATGGCTGGATGAGCAGACCCAGGAGCAGGTAGGCGACACGATCGAGGACAACACGTCCTCACCGGCGCCCGCAGAACGACTGGCGTGATGGTTCCGGATACCTGCGCGGCATTTGGTGCTCGCAGGTTCGAGTCCCGTCGATCGCGCCAATGCGATCGACGGTTCCGATCACTCGACGATGAGTAGCACCACTCGCCGGTTCTGTGCGCGTCCGGCCGCGGTCGAGTTGTCCGCGGACGGCTTGCTTTCACCGTAGCTGTGCACCGCGAGCCTGTTCGTCACGCCGTTATCGACGAGGTATCCGCGTACTGCTTCGGCACGACGCTGCGCCAGCGCCAGGTTGTAGGCGTCGGGCCCGCGACTGTCGGTATGGCCGGCCACCTCGACGCTCACATCCGGATTCTTCCGCAGGATCTGCACCGCCTCGGCAAGGCTTGCCACTGTCGCAGGACTCAGGTGGGCCGAGTCATAGTCGAACCGCACGACCGGCAATCGGATCTCTTCTTTGATCGCGCAGCCGCGTGCATCGACCCGCGTGCCGTGTGGTGTGCCGGGACAGGCGTCCACGCTGTCCACCACGCCGTCGAAGTCGCTATCGGGCTCGCAGCCGTCGGCGCCGACGGCTCTGCCTGCCGGAGTGCCCGGGCAGCGATCATTGCTATCGACGATGCCGTCATGATCTTCGTCAGCGGGAGCTGCCGGTGCGGCCTGCATCATGCTGGGCGTCGAGGCTCGCGAGCCGAAGGCGTACTGCAATCCAAGGCCGAGAAAGTAGTCGATCCGACTGCCGCCATCTGCGTCGTCGTAGCGTGCGCGAGCGTCCAGTCGCAGCGACAGCGCGCGCCCATCGTCTTTCGATCTGCGGAACGTCGTGAGCAAGCCTGCGCCCGCATCTGCATACGCATTCGTGGACGATCTATCGAGTGTCCGATCTTTCTCCTGCACGCCGAGGCCTACCAGCAGATAGGGAGAAAGCACCGCTTCGCGCCGGAACACGCGCAGCGCATTGACGCCGAGCGCATTCATCGTCAGATCGTTGCCCTGCTCGCCATCGAAGCGTCCGCGAAACAGGTTCAGCTCGATGTTCCAGTTGGGATGCAGAGCGTATCCGGCCGCCAGCGTGAATGTCGGGTCGTCGTCGACTGCGCGGTCGCTATCGGTGCGGACCGCTTGCACCATCGGTGCGATGTAGAAGCCCGGGCCGGGCTGACCGGAGTGCGATGCCTGCGTGTCCTGGGCGGCGCACGGCGCAACCTGCGCGCCAAGCGCACCAACCGCGAGCAGCAATCGAATGGTGAGGGCCGTCCCGCTCGGGCGGCGATCTTGTTTGATGCAGATCACGATTGCGCGCGCAGCCTCTGCTCTCTGAAGAGGCGCGCACTCTAGCGGAGCCCGGGCCAGCGCGGCCATGCGTGGGCCGGTGTAATGGATGCAATTTGCAGTGAATGCGCCTCGGTCTCACCGGCCGACGCGCTGGATGCTCACGCCCGCAGGTCGTAATTCCAGGTGGCAGCCCAGGGTTCGAGCTGCGGCACGAACGCTTGCAGATGAGTCCGGTAGGGCGCATGGCGATCGATCGCCCGCTCGCTCGGCGCTTGCGTTACCTGCGCGTAGCTGGGGGTAGCGGCGTAGCGGCGGTTGTCATGTAAGTCGAGACAGGCAGACTCGAAGGGCAGCTCCAGGTAATCGAGCAGACGACGTACCTCCTGCTGGGGGCGACGCACGAAATCCTCGTATCTCAGCGTACAGTCGGCCGGATCGAACTCACGGCGGTAATGCTGCGTCAGGTCCGACATGGCGCACAGCTGGTGCACGATGGTTTCGATCCGGTAGCCGCAGTTGAAGCCATGCGTGAGCTGGTGCGACAGCATCGATATGCAGATGTCGGCGGGATGGCGCAAGACGCGCACGATCCTGGCGTGCGGGAAGGCCATGCGGATGAGCGGCAGCCACATTTCGTTGAACGGCATCTTGTCGACGAAGAACGGCTTTTCGTGCGCCAACAGCCCGCGCGCCTCGGCACGTGCGTAGTAATAGTCACGCAGCAGATACGCCAGATGGTGCCAGTCGGCAGTACATGCCTGCGCGAGATTCTCGGGAAACGCGGGCCTTGCGAGCAGCCGGTCGATCAGTCGCGGCCACTCGCCGACGAACGTAAGCTCGCCTGCGGCGCGGACCGCGGAGTGACCTGCCAGCACTTGTTCGATCAGGGTCGTCCCCGAGCGCGGGAATCCGAGTATGAAGATCGGCTGTGCGACGTCGCGCCGCAGCGATGCTTGCGGCAACAGCTCGATGTTCTGCCGCACGAAATACCGCCTCAGGCGGGCGAATAGGGCCTCCACGGCGGCCGCTTGGTATTCGGCTGCGCCAGTCTGAATCGCCAGCTTGGCCTTGCCTTCCTGCCAGTCTCGCCACGCCTCGGCATGACGCCCCAGCCGGTCGTAGAGGCGGCCACGTTCGAGCTGTGCGTCGCCGCTGAGTTCCGGCGCTGCCTCCAGCATTGCAAGCGCCTCCTGATGCTGGCCTTTGCGGGCGAGATAAGTCACACGCAGAAGCTCCACATGCTGTGCAGAGGAGACCGCCGCAGCACGATCCAGTAACTCTTCGGCGCGCGGCAGGTTGCCCTGCAGCTCATGGAGCTTGGACCACTGAGCGAGCACTTGCAGCTTCCCGGGCATGATCTCGTCGGCGCGCGCGAAGTACGGTTCGGCCTCGTCCGCGCGACCCTGCCTTGTCAGGTTGATCGCAAGATTCGCCAGGCATTCCGCATGCGCTGGTGCGATCTCCACGGCACGTCGCAGATGCCATTCGCCCGAGGACAGATCGTTCGACTCGGAAAGCACGATGCCGAGCAACGCGTGTACCTGCGCATCTTGCGGGTTCGCAAGCAACGCCGCTTGTGCCGACTGATATGCAGCAGGCAGATCGTGTCGTGCCAGAGCCTCACGTGCCCGCTGCAGCGCCAAGTCGAATGCTTCGTTCATGGCTCGTCATCGTGCACGGTCCGTCGCCGATTGGAAATGTTGTGACGTAACAAGATCGCAATGTCGGCGGCGCGCATGCGCCGCGCCGATAGATGCAGTTTGAATCCGATCGCGCCGTGAGCGGCGGCGACGCTTGCTAGATTGACCTTGGGGCTGTCCCGGCTTCGAGGATGATTTTTAGCACGGGCATGGGCCAGCTCCTGCGCGCCCGCAGTTATCGGCGGCGGCATCCGTTCGCATCGAAGCAAACAGTTGAGATTTGCGCCGCGTCGTCTAGGAGATCGAAGTGAATCGCATCTATCGCGTCCTGTGGTCCAAGGTCCGCAACACCTGGGTGGTCGCCTCGGAGCTGGCGAGCAGTCAAGGCAAGAGCCGCACTGTCCAGGCATCGGGCAGGCCAAAGGATCGGTGCGAGCATCGACTCTCGACGCGCGCCGGACTGCTGCGCATGGCGATCTTCGCCGCATTGCTCGGCTCGCAGGTGCCGGTACACGCTGCCGACCGATATTGGGACGCAAACCGCACGGATGTGGGCCTGGGCGGCACCGGCACCTGGGACGTGACGAGTACTTTCTGGGACACCGCCGGAGACGGCGTGTCCGGTCCGTATGTTCTCTGGGACAACGCTGCGCTCGACCGGGCGATCTTCACCGGCACCGCTGGCACCGTGACGCTCACCGCACCGATGACGGTCTCCGGGCTCGATTTCCTGGTTCACAACTACACCCTGGACGGCAGCACGCTGACGCTCGCCGGTACCAACCCGATCATCAACAACCCCGGTAACACCACCATCAACTCGGTGCTCGCCGGCACTGGCGGATTGACGAAAACCGGCGCTGGCGCGCTGTACTTGAACGGTATCAATACCTTCTCGGGCGGCATCGATCTCAACCTCGGCAGCATCTACGCGGCCGACGATGCGGCGCTCGGCGCTGCCAGCAACAACGTCACAACCGCCGCCGGCGCCACGGTCCGGCTGGCGATCGGCGGCACGGTCGATACCAATCGTACGGTGACGATCGGTACCGGTGGGACCCTCATCCTGCAAGGTGTCGCCGGCTCGGCCCGTGTCGTGGGAGACGGCAACGTCCAGGCAGGCACCGGCGTCACGATGAGCAACGACGCCAGCGACTACACCGGCACCACCACCTTCTACGGCTGCAATGGCGTCTGCACGACATCCTTCACGTCGATTGCGGACCTCGGCACGCCAAGCTCGCTGGGCGCGCCGAGTACCGCGGCGAACGGCCTGATCCGCTTCAATCAGCAGAGCCAGTACTCCGACAATCTGATCTACCTGGGCTCCGGCGACAGCTCGAACCGCGACTGGCTGATCTCGGGCAGTGGCGCTCAGCTGCGCAACCGCGGCAGCGGCACGCTGACCGTGACCGGCAACATGACGATCAACACCGGCGCCGGGGGCGGAACCACTCTCAATGCCGACAACGCCGATTTCGCCGTGCTCGGACAGATCGACGGCAACGCCAACCTGGTCATGAACGGCAGCGCCGGACGTACCGTCACTCTGGGAGGCGCGAACACCTATACCGGCGATACCGGCGTCATCACCGTGACGGCAGTGGCACCGGTTCTCGCCGATGGTGGGGTGGCCAGTTCCTTCGGCACCTCCTCGAATATCTCCCTGACCGCCGGCACGGTCAGCTACACCGGCGCCGGTGCCAGCAGCGACCGCGTCTGGACCGGTCAGGGCGCCAACTCGCTGCGCAACGACGGCACCGGAGCCTTGGCGCTCACCGGGCCGTTTTCATTCGTGGCCGGCGGCGCAGCCGATAGTCTCTCGCTCGGCGGCAGCTACGCAGGCGTGAGCACTTTTTCCGGCGCGATCTCCGGCGTCGGCGATCTCGTCGGCAATGGCGCCGGCACCTGGCTGCTGGACGGAATCAACACTCGCAGCGGCAGAATTACCGTGCAGAACGGCACGCTGCGTGCGGGCAACGCGCAGGCCTTCGGCATCATCACCGGCGTCGCGATCGACGGCGGCACGCTCGATCTCAACGGCTTCGACTTCGAGGTGCAATCGCTGGCCGGCAGCGGCGGCACGCTGGCGCTCGGCGGCGCCACGCTGACGTTGAACGCCGCCAGCGGCAGCACCAACTATGCTGGCAACATCACCGACGGCAGCCTTACCAAGCTGGGCGTGAGCACACAGACGCTCTCCGGCACGAACACCTACACGGGCGCTACTACCATCAGCGGCGGCACCCTGGGACTGAACTTCGCCGCGGCCGGCGGGCCGGTCAGCGACATCGTCTCGAATCTCTCGACGCTGAATCTCAGTGGCGGCAGCCTGGTGATGACCGGTGCTGCTGGAGAGAACAACACGCAGACGTTCAACGGTCTGAACATCGTCAGCGGCACGAGCAACATCAGCGCGGTGTCCGGCGCCGGCGGCAGCGTCACGCTCAATCTCGGCGCCATCAATCGCAGCGGCGGCCTGATCGATTTCGACCTGCCCGGCAGCGGTTCCATCACCACCAGCAATCCCGCGCTCGGCGGCTGGGCCACGGTCAACAACGGCGCCAATTACGCCAAGGTCGTCGGCGGCAACATCATGGCCCTGGTGCCCGAAGACTATGTCGTGCAGGACAATCCGGCGCTGTGGCAGGACGACCAGATCATCACCGACGCCGCCGGCTTCACCGCCAATGCGGTGGACAGTCCCGATGGCACGCTGCAACTCGGCGGCCTGCGCTACACCGCGGCGAAGGCCACGACCTTGAACATCGCGAGCGGCGACACGCTCGGCGTCGACGGCAATATCCTGGTGGCGCCCAGCGTCGCCGGCTTCAACCAGCTGATCACCGGCGGCTCGCTTACCGGCCCGCTCGGCGGCGGCACGCTCGGCATCCAGCAGAACAGCACCGGCACCTTCACCATTGCCTCGCAGCTCGTCGACAACGGCAGCGCCACCGGCTTCACCAAGGCGGGCACCGGAAAAGTCGTGCTCGCCAACACCGCCAACACCTACACTGGCCCGACCGTGGTCAGCCAGGGCACCCTGGCGGTCGGCAACATCGCCAACGGCGGCGTAGCGAGCAGCATCGGCGCTTCCTCGGCAGATCCGTCGAACCTGGTGATCGAGGGCGGCACGCTCGACTACACCGGCGCCAGCGCGACCACCGATCGCGGTTTCACCATCGTGCGCGGCGGCTCCAGCGCCAGCGAAATCAACGTCTCGAACGGTGCCGCAAATCTGACGTTCACCGGACGGGTCACCAGTGCCGATGACGCCGATTTCACGAAGAGCGGTCCGGGCACGCTGACGCTGGCCAATGCGGCCAGCGACTACGTCGGCGTCACCACCGTGAGCGGCGGCATACTCTCGGTCGGTACGCTGGCGAATGGCGGGATGGTGAGCAGTATCGGGCGTTCCACCAACTCCTCCAAGAACCTGGCGCTGCAGAACGGCACGCTGCAGTATACGGGCGGCACCGTGACCAGCGATCGCGGCTTCACGCTCGCTGGCGGCGACGGCCGCATGGATGTTGCCCAGGCGGCCACCACGCTGACCTTCGGCGGCACGGCCGTCGGCACCGGTCGATTGATCAAGGAAGGCGCCGGAACCTTAGTGCTCAGCGGCACCAATGCCTACACGGGCGGGACCCTCGTGAATGCCGGCACGCTGCGCGCGGGTTCGGCTTTCGCATTCGGCCCTGCCGTCAATTACATGACCGTCTCGAGCGGCGCCACGCTGGAGCTCGGCGGATTCGACATCGGTGTCGGTGCGCTCATCGGCAACGGCACGGTCGACTTAGGCGCCAACACGCTTACGTCGGCGCAAGGCGCCGGAACCTTCACCGGCAGGCTGACCGGCAGTGGCGGATTCACGCGCGGGGCAGGCAGCTATACCCAGGTCCTGAACGGCTGCAACAACGACTATACCGGCGCCACCACGATCCACAGTTCGTTGAGCGTCGATTGCATTGCCGATGGCGGTATGGCGAGCAGCATCGGCGCATCGACCAGTGACGCGTCCAATCTGGTTTTCAACAACGGCACTCTCACTTATACGGCTGGCAGCGTCACCACGGATAGAGGCTTCACGCTTGCCAGCGGTACCGGCACGATCAACGTGGCGGATGCTGCGACTACGCTGGAGTTCGAAGGCGCGGTCACCGGCGGCGGCGCTTTTGCGAAGGGCGGGGCCGGCACGCTGGTGCTGTCTGGAAACAACACGTCCTCGGGCGTGAGCTTCGTGAACGGAGGCATTCTGCGGGCAGGATCGAGCACCGCGTTCAGTACCGGTGGCATCAGGATGGACGGTGTTGGAGCGACCCTGGATCTGGCCGGATACGACAGCACCGTCGCCTACCTCCACGAGCATTCCAGTGTGGCCGGCGACACGACCCGCACCGTTGCGCTGGGCGGCGCGACGCTGACGATCGCCGGCAACGGCGGTTCCTTCTCCGGAACCATTACCGGCAACGGCAACCTGATCAAGAGCACCAGTGGCACCCAGACGCTCACGGGCTGCAACAACAGCTATACCGGCAGCACCAGCATCCTCAACAGCACCCTGGCGGTGAGCTGCCTGGACAACGGCGGCAGCAACAGCTCCATCGGTAACTCGAGCGCAGCGGCCGGCAATCTCTATATCAACAACGGCACCTTGAGCTACATCGGCGCCGGCAGCGCCACCGACCGGCAGTTCACGGTGGGCGCGAGCGGCGCCACCCTGACCGCTTCCGGCACCGGCGCGGTCGATTTCACGAACACTGCTGCAATTGCGCTCGAAGGCACGACGGCACGCACGCTGACGCTCAGGGGCACCAGCATTGACGACAACACGCTGGCGGCGCAGATCGTCGACAGCAGCGTCGGCATCACCCGGCTGACCAAGCTCGATGCCGGCACCTGGGTGCTGGCCAACCCGAGCAACACCTATACCGGCATCACGACCATCAGCGGCGGCGTTCTCGCCGTGAGTAAGCTCACCGACGGACTGCAGGCGAGCAGCATCGGCGCCTCTTCCGGCGCGGCGGGCAATCTCGTGATCGGCAATGGTTCGACGCTGCGCTACGTGGGCAGCGGCGATGCGACCAACCGGCTGTTCACGCTGGCCTCCGGCGTCACCTTCATCGAGTCCTCGGGCAGCGGCGCGATCAACTTCAACAATACCGCCGCAGTCACGCTTTCGGGGGCCAACACCGCGCGCACGATTGCGCTCGGCGGCACCAACGCCGGCAACAACACGCTCGGTGGCGCGATCGGCGACAACGGCACCGGCAAGACCACGCTGGCCAAGAACGACAGCGGCACCTGGGTGCTCACCGGCAACAACACGTACACCGGCAACACCGTCATCAACGACGGCAACCTGGTCATCGGCGACGGCGGCACCAGCGGCAACGCCGGCGCCGGCAACGTCATCGTCGATGCGGCGACCTCGAAGCTGTCGATCAATCGCAGCGATACGTTCGACTTCAACGGCACCCTGAGCGGTCCCGGCGCACTGGCGCAGATCGGTACGGGCACGACCCGTCTCACTGCGGCCGGCAGCAGCATCGGTGCGACGACGGTCAGCGCCGGCACGTTGCAGGTGGCGGCGGGCGCCGATCTGACGACCGCGACGGTGGCGATGAACGGCTCGTCCACGTTGGACGTGGCAGGTACGGTGCAAGGCGCCGGGGGCACGGCGGCAGTACTCACCGGTGATGCCGGCGCCAGCACGATCAACGTCGATGCCGGCGGCACGCTGCTGGCGAACGGCGATCTGGGTGATGGCAGCGATCGCGTCAACCTGACCGGCGCGCTAGATACAGGTGCCGGCACACTGAGCCTGGGTGCAGGTGACGACACCTTCACGCTGAACGACGGCGCCGTCATCGACGGCGGCGGTATCGATGCAGGCGCCGCCGCCACGGCCGACACGCTGCAGGTGAACAACGCTGCTGCGCTTGCCTTCAGCGGTGCGGGCTTCAGCGGTTTCGAGCGGCTGGTCAAGCAGAACGGCGGCACCCTGACCCTGACGGGCACGCAGGCTTATAGCGTCGGGACCGAAATCACGGCGGGCACGCTGGACGTCGACGGCACTCTCGACACCGGCTCGGTCGCCCTGGCGGACGACACGACGCTGAATATCGATGGAACGGTGCAGGCGGCGGGCGCAGCTGCGACTGCAATCAGCGGCAGCGCCGGCATCAACACGGTGCTGGTGAATACGGGCGCGACGCTGAATGCGAACGGCGATCTCGGCGACGGCAGCGATGTCGTGACGGTGGCAGGAACGCTCGATACCGGCGCCAGCACGCTGAGCCTGGGCGCAGGCGACGACACGTTCACGCTCGGCGACGGGGCCGTCATCTCGGGTGCGGGCATCGACGGCGGTGCGGCGAGCACTGCCGACCTCCTGGTGCTCGACAATGCCGCGGCGCTGACGTTCGACGGCAACCTGACGACGGGCTTCGAGACGCTCATCAAGCAGAACACCGGGGTTGCGACCATGCTGGGCGGACAGTCGTTCGCCGCCGGCACACAGATCGATGGCGGCACGCTGCTGATCAATGGCTCACTGCAGACGCCCTCGATCGCGATGGCGGACGACACGACATTGGAAGTGCAGGGGGGCGCCGTATACGTGCCGGGTCCGCTGCCGACCACGATCACCGGCAGCGCGGGCATCAACACCGTGCTGGTGGGTATGGCTTCGCAGATGTTCGCGACCGGCGATCTCGGCGCTGGCAACGACCAGGTGTTCCTGATGGGCCGGCTCGATACCGGTTCCGGCACCCTGAGCCTCGGCGACGGTGACGATACACTCACTCTGTTCGACGGCGCGGAGGTCGTCGGTCCGGGGGTCGACGCATCGGCTGGCGCCAACGACGAGCTGGTCGTGAGCAACCAGTTCGCGTTGACGTTCGACGGTGCTGCAACTAGCGGCTTCGAGCAGCTCACCAAGCAGAATACCGGCGTCGCGACCATGACGGGCGCGCAGAGCTTCGCCGCCACCGCCATCGACGGCGGCACGCTCGATGTGGACGGCGCGCTCGAGACGAACACGGTGGTGCTCGCGGACGGCGCCACTCTCAACGTCGACGGCACCGTGCAGGCGGCCGGCGGCACACAAACCACGCTGACCGGCAGCGCGGGCGTCAACACGATCTCGGTGAGTGCCGGCGCGACGCTGCTCGCCAGTGGCGATCTGGGCGACGGCAACGACGTGCTCGACATCGAGGGAACGCTCGATGCCGGCGCAGGCATCCTCTCGCTGGGCGATGGCGACGACGTGTTCGTCGTACACGACGGCACCAACGTCATCGGTACCGTGGACGGCGGAGCTGGTCTCGATACGCGTGCCTACGACATCAATCTCACCGCCGATGTCGGTGCGCTGATCGGTTTCGAAGGTCTGACCAAGACCGGTACCGGCACGCTGAACGTCAACGGTCCCGGCACGACGAGCTTGCAGGAAGTCGAAGCGCTGGGCGGCACGCTGAACGTTGCCGCGGGCGGCGCGATCGCCAATGTCCAGAGTACGACGGTGGGCAGCGGTGCGACGCTGAACGTCGATGGAACCTACGCGGGCAGCGCCGGCAACGACACGTTTACCGTCGCCGGCACCGTAAGCGGCGCCGGCAGCATCGATCTCGGTACCGGCGATGACGTACTCACGCTGCAGGACGGCGCGGCATTGGACA
This sequence comes from Povalibacter sp., assembly GCA_035556415.1. Lineage (GTDB taxonomy): Bacteria > Pseudomonadota > Gammaproteobacteria > Steroidobacterales > Steroidobacteraceae > Steroidobacter. The sequence continues at coordinate 5,676 of DATMEZ010000022.1, read as the reverse complement.
TTGCGATCGATGCGGGCGGTGAAACGGCAGGCGATCGTGTCGTGCTCGACAATGCCTCGGCGCTCAGCTTCGACGGCACCAACGTCGCGGGTTTCGAGGAATTGGTGAAGCAAAACACCGGCACGGCGACGTTGGCCGGCGCGCACACGTATGACAGCGTTGCGATCGATGACGGCACTTTGGACGTGGACGGCACGTTGCAGAGCGCAGCGATTTCTCTGGCGGACGGCGCGACCCTCGCCGTCGATGGTACGGTGCAAGCGGCCGGTGGTACACAGAGTGCCATTACGGGCACCGCCGGCGTCAATACCGTCATCGTGAATGCAGGTGGCACCTTGCTTGCCACCGGCGACCTTGGCGACGGCAACGACGTGCTCGATGTCGCCGGTACGCTGAACACGGGTGGCGGTGTCTTCTCGCTGGGCGCGGGAGACGACACGTTCGTGGTGCACAACACGACGCAGGTCATCGGCACGCTCGACGGCGGCGCCGGCAACGACCTGCTCGACGTCAACGTCGATGCCGGCAGCCTGGTGCCGCTCGGCAGCACCACCGGCTTCGAGTCGCTCGGCAAGTCCGGCCTTGGCACGCTGCAGATCAACGGCGCTTCCGACTTCATCGACGTGCGGGTGCAGGCCGGCCTGCTGGACATCGATGCGGCCGGCAGCATCGCCGCGCAGACGGTCGATGTCAGCAGCGGTGCGACCCTGAACGTCGATGGCGCGCTGGACTTCACGGCCGGGGCCGATGAGTTCACGGTCGCCGGTACGGTGAGCGGTGCGGGCAGCATCGACATGCTCGATGGCGATGACACGCTGACTCTCCTTGACGGTGCCGACCTGAGCGTGCTGGCCACCGCAATCGACGGCGGCGCGGGTAACGACACATTGGCGGCGAACATCGCCACGAGCGTCACACTCGGCGGCGCCACCGGCTTCGAGACGCTGAACAAGGATGGCGCGGGCACGCTCAACATTGACGGCCCCGCCAGCTCGTCCTTTGCGGTCGTCAACGTGCAGGACGGGTCGCTGCAGGTGGCCGCACCCGCGAGTGTCGCCGGCGTGACGGCTACGACCGTCGCCTCCGGTGCGACGCTGAACGTGGACGGCAGCTACGCGGGTACTACGGGCAACGATACGTTCACGCTCGCGGGCACGGTGAGCGGTGCCGGAACGATCGATCTCGGCAACGGCGATGATGTGCTCACGATCCGCGACGGCGCCACGCTGCAGCTGGCTATCGACGGGGGCGGCGAGATCGCGGGCGATCGCGTGGTACTCGACAACGCCGCGGCGTACACGCTCGATCGGACTTCCATTGCCGGGTTCGAGCAATTGATCAAGCAGAACATCGGGACCGCGACGCTGACGGGGGCGCACGTCTTCGACAGTGTGGCGATCGACGGCGGTACGCTCGATGTCGTTGAGTCGCTGGAAACGGCCACCGCTACGCTCGCCGACGGTACCACGCTGAATGTGGACGGTACGATGCAGGCGGCCGGTGGTACGCAGTCCGTCATTACCGGCAGCAGTGGCGTCAACACGGTGGCCGTAGGCTCGGGTGCAACCCTGGCCGCTACCGGCGACCTCGGCGACGGCAGCGACATGCTCGATGTCGGTGGCATGCTCGATGTGGGCGGAGGCTCTTTCAACCTCGGTGCGGGTGACGATACGTTCATGATCCATGACGGCACCAACGTCATCGGCACCGTCGTGGGCGGCGGTGGATTCGACACGCGCGTCTACGACATCACCGGGACGGCCAGTGTCGGCGCGCTGCAGGAGTTCGAGGGGCTTACCAAGCGCAACACGGGTACGCTCAACATCAACGGCCCGGACATCACGACCGATCTGCTCGATGTTGTCGTGGAGGGAGGCGTGCTCAACGTCGCCGCTGCGGGCGGCGTCGTGGGTGTGCAAACGACGGCAGTGTCGTCCGGCGCGACGCTGAACGTCGACGGCACGTATACGGGCAGCATCGGCAACGACACGTTCACGGTGGCCGGCACGGTCAGCGGCGCGGGCAGCATCGATCTTGGCGATGGCGACGACGTGCTGACCTTGCAGGACGGTGCGGTGTTGAGCACGGTCATCGACGGCGGCAGCGCGGCCGGCGGCGACCGGGTCGTACTCGACAATGCATCCGGCTTTACGTTCGACGGCGCCAACGTCAGCGGCTTCGAGGATCTGGTCAAGCAGAACACCGGCACCGCGACGCTGGTCGGCGCCCACAGCTACGACAGCACGGCCATCGATGGCGGTACGCTCGATGTCGACGGTACGCTGGAGACAGCCACGGTCACGCTGACTGACGGCGCGACGCTGAACGTCGACGGCACCGTGCAGGCAGCCGGTGCGACGCAGGCGGCGATCACCGGCGACGCCGGCGTCAATTCAATCGTGGTGGGCGCAGGCAGCACCCTGCTCGCGAGCGGCGATCTGGGCGACGGCAACGACGTGTTCGACGTCGCCGGCACCTTCGATACCGGTGGCGGCACGTTCCATCTCGGCGCCGGCGACGATACCTTCGTCGTGCATGACAACACCGTGGTCAACGGCGTCATCGACGGCGGCGCTGGCCTCGACACGCGCGTGTACGACATCAACCTGACGGCCGATCTGGGCACGCTCACGAACTTCGAGGGCCTTACCAAGACCGGCACCGGCGTGCTCAACATCCACGGCCCCGGCAATTCGGACCTGCAGGAGGTCGAGGTCCTGGGCGGCACGCTGAACATCGCCAGCACCGGCGGCATCGTCGGTGTCACCAGCGCGACCGTCGGCGCCGGCACGACCCTGAACGTCGACGGCGTATTCGAGTTCACCTCGGGTGCCGATACGTTCCGGGTTGCAGGTACCGTGACGGGCCTGTCGTCCATCGACATGCTCGACGGCGACGATCAGCTCACGCTGTCCGACGGCGCCGATCTGAGCGCGCTGGCAAGCCCGCTCGACGGCGGTGCCGGCAACGACCTGCTGATCGCGAACATCGCGACGACGGCGACGCTCGGTGGCGTGACGGGCTTCGAGAACCTGACCAAGCAGGGCGTTGGATCGCTGAACGTCGCCGCGCCCGCGGTGACGACGTTCGATACGGTGCTGGTCCAGGATGGCGTGCTCGATGTCGCGGCCGGCGCGACTGTCGAAGCACACACGGCGAGCGTGGAGCAAGGTGCGACATTGAATGCCGACGGCGACTTCCTGTTCACCGCCGGCGGCGATACCTTCACCGTAGCTGGCCTCGTGACAGGCCTGGGCTCGATCGACATGCTCGATGGCGACGACCAGCTCACGCTGCTCGACGGCGCCGACCTGAGCGGGCTGGCGACGTCGCTCGACGGCGGCGCAGGCACGGACACGCTGACTGCGAACATTGCCACGCAGGCCACGCTGGGTGGCGCGACCGGATTCGAGGCGCTGGTCAAGGAAGGCGTCGGTGTGGTCACGATCGCAGGCCCGGCCGGCTCGATGTTCGATACCGTGCTGGTTCGCGAGGGCGAGCTGAACGTGGCGGCCGGCGCGGTGGTCGATCCGCAGACGACGGTCATCGATGCGGGCGCGACCATGACGGTCGAGGGTACCTACAACGGCACGGCTGGAGCGGACACGTTCATGCTGTCGGGCACGCTCGCCGGCAGTGGCGATGTCGACCTGCTCGACGGCGATGACGTGCTTACGATCAACACCGGCGCGGACGTTACCTACACCGGCGTGTTCGATGCGAACACGCAGGCCACGGCTGATCGTTTCGTACTCGCCGGTGCGGGCGACGATACGCTCGATGCGGGTCTGATCGGCACCGTGTTCCAGAACTTCGAGGAGTTCAGCAAGGAAGGCGCGGGCACCTGGCGGCTGAGCGGCATCGGCAGCAATGACTGGAAGGTCATCGAAGGCACGTTGATCGGCGACAGCCAGAGCTTCGGCGGCGACTTGGACAATGCTGCAACGGTGGTCTTCGACCAGGCGACCGACGGCTCTTACGACCACGTCGTATCCGGCAACGGCACGCTCATCAAGCGCAACGCCGGTACGCTGGCGTTGAGTGCAACTCATACGTTCACCGGAGAGACGCAGATTGCGGCCGGTGCCTTGCAGGTCGATGGCGTACTGCCGGGCGCGGTGACGGTGGCATCCGGCGCGACGCTGTCAGGCATCGGCACCGTGGGTCGTGTGAGTGCGCTCGCAGGCGGGTTCGTCGCACCGGGCACACCGGCGCTGCCGTTCGGGACTTTGACGATCGCAGGCGACTATGCCGGTGGCGGCGCGGTCAGGATCAACACGGTGCTCGGCAGCGACGATTCTGATACCGGCCGTTTGCTCATCCAGGGCAATGTCAGCGGCACCAGTCGCGTGCTGGTCGAGCGCTGGAGCGGCGACGGCGCCAGGACCCACGGCGACGGCATCGAGATCATCAAGGTGGACGGCAGCAGCGCTGCCGACAGCTTCGAGCTCGGGCAGACGGTGCAGGCCGGCGCCTATCAGTACCTGCTGTACCAGGGCGGTAACGCCGATGCCAACGACTGGTATCTGCGCTCCGAGCTCATCGATCCGAACAATCCGCCCGACGACGAGGAGCCGACGCCGGCGTTCCGCCCGGGGGTGCCGGGCTACGTCCTGGGTCATCAGGCGAACCTCGAGTACGGCTATACCGCGCTCGGCAATCTGCGCGCGCGTGTTGGCGATCAGGGTCGTGTGTCCGTGACTGGTGAAGTGCAAGCTCCATCGACCGATGCCTGGATGCGTGTGTATGCGCATGAGCTCGACGTCTCCGGAAAGCGGTTCGCTGCACAGGATCTGCAGATGACGACCGTGCAGTTCGGCACGGACCTCTATGCGCAGGCTGCAGGGAAGAGCAGCACGCATTTCGGCGTGATGGCGAGCGTGGGCGAGAGCCGCGCGACGCTATTCGACGCCGCACGTGCCATTGGCGGATTGTCGACGCTCGCCGGCGAGATGGAGACCGACGCGAAGGGCGCGGGCCTGTATTGGACGCGCTTTGGCGCACATGGCGGTTACTTCGATCTTTCGGGACAGCTGCTCCACTACAGCAATCGCTACCGGGACCTGTCGCTCACGACGGCCGATCAGAACGGCTGGAGCGGTACCGTGGCGGCCGAGATCGGCGCCGTGTACGCCCTCGGTGGAAGCGGCTGGCTGGTCGAGCCGCAGCTGCAATTGGGATACCAGCGGCTGGAGCTCGACGGTTTCCGGGACGACGTGTCGAATGTCGACTCGATCGAGGACGACGCGCTGCGTGCCCGTGCGGCCGTGCAGGTGCTGCGGGCTCCGGCGAACTGGCTCGGCATGAGCGACGCATCGCCTTACATTGGCCTGGGTGTGCAGCATGATTCGCGCGATGCGGGCGCAGTGACGATCGGCGGCACCACGCTCAATGACGAGCTCCCGGACACGACCGGCGACGTCAGCCTCGGCTTCACCGGCAGCGTGAAGTCGGGTGTCGAGCTGCACATGGACGTGCGCTATCAGAAGTCCACGCAAGGGCAGAGGGACGGCCTGCGGGCGAACTTCGGTTTCCGCCTGAGCTTCTGAAGTCGGCAAGCGTTTGGCAGGACCCGCTCGATCAGGTCGAGCGGGTTCCGCAGCGGCAGTCAGGCAAACGGCGCATAGCTTCGTCAGCATCTTTGCGCGCGCTGTGCGCCATCGTTCTTGAGATGAC